>JALUYG010000172.1 GCA_027013105.1 Mariprofundus sp. | reverse complement strand
TATCTCCAAAACCTATGCGGTCACTCTGGCGCATCCTCTGGATGGCAGCGAGGTGGATCGCTTCGCCAGCGGCGAGCTGATGCTGGAAGATGATGACAGACCCTGCCTGCCTGCCGAACTATCCATTTGCGGCGTCCATGAAGCGAAATTGATTCTGCATGAGGGTCGTTACCATCAGGTGCGGCGCATGTTCGCCGCTATCGGCAACCATGTAGCTGCGCTCAAGCGCACCCACATCGGCGCACTGTCGCTGCAACAGAGCGGACTGGCGGCCGGCGCATATCAGACCATCAGCGCCGCCGAACTGCTGCGCCTGGTGACTTCAGAAGAGTCCGGCTGAGACAAACAAAACGGGCCGCCGAAGCGACCCGTCTTTCATCAAATCCCTTTTCAGGAAAGTTACCGCACGCGCAGTTCCACGCGCCGGTTTTTCGCTCTGCCGGCTTTGGTGGCATTGCTGGCAATCGGCTGCGACTCGCCATAACCCTTAGAGGTTAAACGCGAAGCGCTGATGCCGTGCGCTTTAAAGTAGGCCATCACACTGGCAGCGCGACGATCGGACAGAGCCTGATTGTAGGCATCCGATCCGCTGCTGTCGGTATGCGCAGCGACTTCCACCTTGATATCCGAGCGACGCTTCAGCGTAGCCACGGCCTTATCAAGAATAGCGGCGGCGGCGGGGGTGATTTCAGCGCTGTCGTGCGGGAACTGAATACCGTTGAGCTTAATGATCTCAGGCTTGCAACCTTTAAGCGCTTTTGCACGCGCAGCTTTGGCTTTGGATTCCGCCCGGCTGGCCAGTTCGGCATTCTCATCCGGGTGATAATCCTTCTCGCTGAACTCATGACCGGCCGCATAGAGGGCGGCGACTGCTTCCGCCTGCAATTTGGGCGCACATTTCTCGGCCCCGGCCGCCTTGGCTGCAGCAATTGCGGCACGGGCGTTGGCCAGTTCATCGATGCTGATATCCGGCGTGCCGGCGGCGCAAGCCGTCAGCGACAAAGCTGCGGCGAACAGTGTAATACGTCCCTTCATTTCGAACCCCCAGCCTGAGCGGCATGTTCTTCAGCCATTTTCATAAATGTTCTGGCTGTATTCAGATCATGCTGACCCAACTCTTCCTGAGCGACGCTGGCCAGTTCACGGGCCAGGTAAGCATGATAGCTGTTGTTGCCCTGCAGTTGGGCGTTAAGCGCTTCTGTGCGGCTTTCAATGCTGGCTGCGCCGGCCGGTAAGGCAAACGCGAACAGCGAAAGCAGACATAATACGATTCTAGGTTTCATTGTTCCTCCTCCTTGTAGTTGGAGGCGGAAGTATAGCAGGAAATTTCTGATTTAGTAACACTTACTACAGGAGTGTGGCGCCACCCTCATCTATATCTGATGCTGCAATATCTCCAGTTCGCGCAGCAGCGCCTTGCGCCTGAGCAGCAGGCTGATATGCCCGCCGCCGTGCTTGCGCCACAGATGGGCGGCGCGCAGCCCGGCCATCAACAGCGCGCGTACGCGTTGGGTGTTCGCCGTTTGACTCAAATATTCCGATTTTCCGCGCACAATAATGCGCGGATTAATATGACTGATGGTTTCGCCGTACAGGTCGGCGATCGCCGCAATCACATTGCTGTGCATAGCATCGCCGAAATACTGTTTCTGATTGCTGATCCGCTGCATGCCGTCAGCCAGTCGGCGGCGCACAGCAGGATTTTTTGCCAATCGCCGTTCCAGCCGCATCAGTGCGCCGGAATACATCAGCAACACCTTGGCGTGCGGCAGACTACCGCCCTGCAACAGTTCAATGCAGCGACGCACGCCGGTATTGAGCCCGGCAGCGCCGCCATACATGGCGCACACAGCGTGGCTGCCGCCATGCGCATCGACAAACAGGCTCTCCAGCAGCACCTTACAATCTTCCGCATCCACAATTCCTTTGCGGGCGATAGCATCGACCAGATAGACTGCCTGCGTCAGGGCGGCCAGCGCCGCGGCGCGCTGACTGATGGCGGTATTGTGTGAAGACATGCGCCAATGCTGGAGACATGGAGGGAGATGCTCAAGTGAACAGTGCCCAAGCGAACAGCGAAATACGCGGCCGGGCGGCCCATTGTCTGCTGATTCAGGATTGCGATGAAAAAATAGCGGGGCTGCGAAGCCTGTTTCGCGACTGCAACGCAGGGCGAACAGTGCTGAATCGTACAGTCAGGCTGCCTGATATCGTCACGCCCGGCAGGCCTGAACGTCCGCGTCTGCTGCGCGCCGGCAAAATGCCCCGGCGCGGTTTCGGCACGGAGGAAGGACGCGCCATCATGATGCACGCTATCGCCCACATCGAATTTAACGCCATCAATCTGGCGCTCGACGCCGTGCAGCGTTTTCCGAACATGCCGGAGGCCTACTACAGCGACTGGTTGCAGGTGGCGCATGAGGAGGCCTACCACTTTGAACTGATTCGCGCCCACCTGCGTCACCTGGGCGGTGACTACGGTGATTATGATGCGCATGGCGGATTATGGGAGATGTGCGAAAAAACCGCCCATGATGTCCTGATCCGTATGGCGCTGGTGCCGCGCGTACTCGAAGCGCGCGGGCTGGATGTTACGCCCGGCATTCAACAGAAACTGGCCCAGGCCGGTGATGACAATGCGGTCAGCATTCTCGATATTATCCTGCATGACGAAATCGGCCATGTGGAGATCGGCAACCGCTGGTTTCGTTACTGCTGCGAGCAGCGCGACGTTGACCCGATCGCAACATTCACAGGCCTGTTGGCAGAATACTATCCCAAAGGCTTAATGGGGCCGTTCAACATGGTCGCCAGAGAACAGGCCGGCTTCACCCGACAGGAAATGGACATATTAAGCCCTTGCATCACGAAGGACACAAAGCGCGCGAAGGAAAGCAATAAAGGATAGGCTATGGCGGAAATATTTCCTGAAATTTCTGGCGCAGCGTATCGAGGCGATAGGGTTTCTGAATGAAGCCCGCCAATCCTTTGCCGGCAAAATGGCTGGTCGCCTCCTGTTCATTATAGCCGCTGGAGAGAATCACGATGGCATCCTTATCAATGCGGCGCATCTCCCGGTAGGCCGTCTTGCCGTCCATGCGCGGCATGGTCATATCCAGTAGAACAACATCAATCTGTTCATGCAGGCGTTCAAAAATCTCAACAGCTTCCACGCCGTCCGCTGCGGTGCGCACTTCAAATCCGATATCCTCCAGCATCAGGCGCGCGGTTTGCCTTAGCCCCTCTTCATCATCGACAACCAGAACCGTGCCATGGCCTCTCCATGCGACATCGCCCGGTTCAGATGGCGACGTCTCCGACTTCAGCGTATCCACAACCGGAAACAGCAACTTGAATGTGCTGCCTTTGCCCGGCTCGGAATAGACTTTGATGGCGCCGTGATGACCGCGCACGATCCCAAGAATGGCGCTCATCCCCAGACCGCGCCCGGTGAACTTGGTTGTAAAGAATGGGTCGAACAGTTTTTTCTGCGTATCTGCATCCATGCCGCAGCCGTCATCGGACACCTCCAGAAACACATAGCGACCGGCCGGCAGTGGATCGTCGATATGGGTGGTTTGCAGGTATGAAGCATCGGCCTGCAAAACGCCGCTATGGATCACAATATTGCCATTCTCCGCGCCGATCGCTTCCGACGCGTTGATCACCAGATTCATAATCACCTGCTGCATCTGCGCCTTGTCCGCCTCGATGGCGGGCAAGGCGGGATCCAGATCGGTTCGCAGGCTGACATTCTTACTGATCGACACCTGCAGCAGCTTGATAATATCGCGAACCAGGTCGCTCAAATTCAGCGCCACCACGACAAACTTGCCCTTGCCCGAGTAGGCCAGCATCTGTTTGCACAGATCGGCGGCACGCTCGCTGGCTTCCTCAATATGGCGCAGGTTTTCACTTATCGGCGAAGCATCGCCGATGCGTCGGCGCGCCAGCCCAGCATTGCCGAGAATGGCGGTCAGCAGATTATTGAAATCGTGCGCGATGCCGCCGGCCAGCACGCCGAGCGATTCCAGTCGCTGGGTGTGCTCCAGCCGCTGCTGCTGCTTCTTTTCCTCTGTGATATCGCGCTGCACCGAGACAAAGCCGGTGATATTGCCATCCTCATTTCTGATCGGCGAAATCACCTGCTCGACCTCGTAGAGATCGCCCGCTTTGTTGCGATTGATAAACTCCGCCTGCCAGATTTCACCGGCCAGAATCGTATCCCACATGCAGCGATAGAATTCTGCACTCATCTTGCCGCTCTTCACCATATTGGCCCGCCGACCAACGGCCTCTTCCAGACTATAGCCTGAAGTGCTGACAAAAGCCGGATTGACATACTGAATCATGGCGTCGCGATCGGTGATCATGACAATATCGTGCGTCTGTTCAATGGCTGTCTGCAGACGCGACAACTCGGCAGTGCGCTGCCGCACCTTCTCTTCCAGTTCATCCTGATAACCGAGAATTTCCGCCGACATACGGTTAAAAGCGCTTGATAGCCGGTTAATTTCAGTAATCGCCGTATCGACCGGCGCTTCGATATCAAAGCGATTGCGTCCGGCAATGTTGGCGGCCACCTCGCCAAGGCGCAAAATCGGCCGAACCATGCGACCGGCGCGCCAGGCCACCCCGGCCATCAACAACAGCAACACAACAGCGATCGCCACCACCAGTTTGACAGTAATCGCATCCAGCCCGGCCAGGACTTCGGCCTGATCAATTTTTGCCACCAACCCCCAGTTGAGATTGGGCAGGTATTCCCAGGCCGCCAGCACAGAGGCGCCGCTCAGGCTATCTTGCAATACGCCGGAACCTGTCGAGCCATGCGCCGCGCCTCTGATGGCCGCCGCCAGCGGATCATCACCGGCGAGCCTGAGCTTGAATGCCACATCGGGATGGCGGCGAGTGGGGGCTGTGATCAACACATCCTCGCCCTGATCGACGCCGAGCAGAATTTCGCCGCTATCGCCCAGGCCGCCCAGATCGCCGGCGACGCTATAAAACACCTCGGCATCCAGCTGGATGGCCAGCGCCCCGATCAGGCGACCGTGATCCATCATCGGCGCACTCATAAACAGCGCCGCTTCGTTGGACGGCTGGTAAAATTCAAATTGTGAAATGCCGGGCGACAGCAACCGGACTGCATCCTGCCAGGCATGGGCCAGACCCGTATGGCGATAAATGCCGCTTTTCAGATTGGTGGCAAAGTCGGATTCATGCGCCACCGTAAAAACAATATCGCCACGTCGGTTAATCAGAAACATATCGTAATAGCGCTCATGCTGGAGGATGCGCTGGAAAAGCGGACGAAACATGCGATCCGCAGCCTGATACGCCGGCGAAGCAACCCCCTTGCCGAACGCAGCATCCAGCTGCTGCAAGGCTTGGATCGTCTCATCGTCCTGACTGATTTCGCTGAGGTGGTGAAACTGCGTGTTCATATAGCGATCGATGCCGGATGCCCGCTCATCGGCCAGCGTATGCAAATTCTGCATCACCTGCAGTTGCTGCTGCTCTTTAAGCAGCTCGTAGGCGACGATCCCGACCAGCAGCGAGGCCAGAAAAACCGAACCGGCGCAAAGCCCGATCACCTCCATCCGTATGGAGCGACCGGACACAGCCATGTTGTTACTCATGCCCGCCGCCAGTAGCAGGGGCTGGCGCTGACCATTGTCCGCCCCAACCGCTATACAACCTGTTCAGCAGCGCTCTGGCCTCGTCGCGCTTGACAAACAGCGGATATGGAAACGGTTTGAGCGCCCGCCCGGACGACCAGACCACATCAAACTGGCGTTGTCGATTGACCCGCCCGATACGGGCGACTTTCCACAGATGATGGCTGTTCTGATCCACAGCGACCGTGCCCTCCGGCGCATCCAGACTCTGATGCAGGATCGTATCCCGAATCACCCTCGGATCGCTGGTGCCGGCGCTTTTCACGGCGCTGGCCCACAGTTGCACGCCGACCCATGCCGATTCCATCGGATCGCTGATCGCCACCGAACCGAAACGGCGATGAAACGCCGTCACAAAGGCGCGGTTGGCGCTGCCGCCGAGGCTCTGAAAATAGCTCCAGGCGGCGTACTGGCCGGCAATCTCATCCACCGGAATACGCTGCATGCCGGCTTCAGCCAGACTGAACGACAGCACGGGCGTTCTGTCAGCCGTGACTCCGGCTCGCTTCAGGGCATGGAAAAAGGCGGTGTTGGAATCGCCGTTGATGGTGTTCATAATCACATCGGGATGCAGACGCCGGATATCGGCAATCACCGATGAAAAATCGGATGCCCCAAGCAGTACATAGGACTCCCCGACCAGATCCGCCTGCATGATATGAAGCTGTTTGCGAATCAGCCAGTTGGCCACATGCGGGAAAACGTAGTCGGAACCGATCAGATAGACGCGCTTGCCGAGATGGTTGATGGCCCAGTTGACAGCCGGAACAATCTGCTGATTCGGCACGGCTCCGGTATAGACAATGTGATCAGACTGCTCCAGCCCCTCATACTGCACCGGATAGAACAGCAGGCTATCCATCTCCTCCACCAGCGGTTTGACGGCCTTGCGACTGGCTGAAGTCCAGCAACCAAACAGCACATCCACATGCTCCTCGCCAATCAACCGCGCCGCTTCCAAAGCAAAGGTATTTTCATCCGACTTGCCATCCGCCATCACCGCTTCCAGCCGTCGCCCGAGCAGGCCGCCCTGGGCATTGATCTGCTCAATCGCCAGCAGCGTCGCATCAGCCACCGGCTGTTCGCTAACCGCCATCGTGCCGGTTTTTGAATGCAAAATACCAACCCGAATTGGTGCAGAATCAGCCATATCCGCAGCCACTGAGAATGGTGCATGAACCAGTAGAGCAGAGAGGCAGAGAGCCGCCATAGCATGCAGATATCGAACAGCAATCTTGGCTCTGAATCTGTGCAAAGCTTTACCTCCACCAGTTGACAGCTGTAATAAACATCATGACTTCACAGGAAGTCACCCTACTCTAGCATAAATCCTGCCTAATCGCCATGAACGGAACCTTGGAACGTTCGACATGTACGCTCAAGCGAAGTTGCTGCCAACCAAGATATTTGGGGTTACGCTTGCGGCATGACAGAAACGGGCCTCCAGACTGCGAAAAAATCACTCGGACAGCATTTTCTGCGCGATCACAGCGCCATCCAGCGCATTGCGCAGGCCATTCCTGCAGGCGCGCGCGCCATTGAAATCGGCCCCGGCCCCGGCGCTATCACCGAGGCGCTGCTTGAGCGCGTCGGCAGCCTCGCCGTGATCGAGATGGATGATCGTTTTGCAACCCACTGGCACGACGTTGCCGAACAGAATAATAAACTATCGGTGATTCATGGCGATGTGATGCAGGAACTGGATAGCGCGGTAGACTCCGTTCAGCCGGAGTGGATTGCCGGCAACCTGCCCTACAACCTCAGCGGCCCGCTGACCGCCATGCTGGCATCCTACAACCTCTCCGGCGGTATGGTGCTGATGTATCAGCGCGAGGTGGCCGAACGCATTGCCGCCGGCCCCGGCAGCAAAACCTATGGCGGCCTCTCCGTGCTGGTGCGCCATTTTTATGATGTAAAGCGCTTGCTCACCCTGCCGCCCGGCGCATTTTCACCGCCGCCGAAGGTGCATTCTGCCGTGATTCTGCTAACCCCGCACAGCAACACTCCGCCCTGTGCATATCCGCTGCTACAGCAAACCGTGCGCCAGGGCTTCGCCCACCGGCGCAAAACCATCGCCAACAATTTCCGGGGTTCGATCACAGCAGAGCAGTTTGAATCACTCGGCATCGATCCTCGCAAACGCCCCGAACAGCTGGCTTACGAACAATGGGCCGGCATCGCCATGCAACTGCACAAAGCTGCCTAAACTCTCTCCAACTGTACGGCTGCCGCGAGCTCACATCTGGTTACCACTGTTACACTGCATGCGTAACTACTGGCAGCATACAGAAAAGCAGACGCTGTCCCTGATTTTCCCTGGCCATAAAACGGTAAGGGCCGGGTAATTTCTGCACATGTCGGGGAGCATTTCTGCCTTTCCGTGCGCCTCCGTCTGCAGCATATTCGCATTTTCAGGAGATGCCACATGAAATCGACAAACCAACCCGACATAGCCAACGCCATATCGGCCCTCATGCTTGCGACAGTTCTGCTGGTCGCTTCCCCGGCCATGGCGGCAGGCGACAAATCCAATGATTTTGACGCCAACCACGATGGTCAGATCACCTTTGAGGAAGTGATGAAAAAACTGGAGAAATCGGCCCGCAAAACCTTTGACGCCATGGATCATAACAAAGATGGCGTCCTGTCAAAAAAAGACTTCGACGATGTGCGCGAAGGCATGCAAAAACTGCAGGACTGGCTGCACAATCTGCTCAAACCATTCATCAAGGATGATACGCCCGAATCTCACCCCATGTCCGTGTAGCTTAAATCCCTCATCAGTACGTCGGCATCGCTCATAAAACCATAGTGCACTTCCGCCCGCCGTGTGTCGGGTGGTTGTGCTGAAGATTTACCCCATCACGAATAAGGAGAGTGTTGAGCTGCTCACCGGTTATTCGGCGGCCAGCCAGCTATCGAGTTCGCCCCGGCGTTCCAGTGCATAGAGATCATCACAACCGCCGACATGGCGATCGTTGATGAAAATTTGCGGAATGGTGCGCGAACCGGGCGCACGCTCCTGCATTTCTGCCTGGCGCTGGATATCCTTGCGGACATTGTATTCAGTAAAGTCCAGCCCCTTGTTTTTGAGCAGCGCCTTGGCGCGCATGCAGTAGGGGCAGAAATCGCCGGAGTAAACTTCAATCTTTGCCATCTGTAAAAACCTGTCCTTTGTCGTTATCAAACTATCCCGCAAACCATCCCGGAGGTGCGGCTTTAGCCGCGCATTTCTGCGTGATAAAGCGAGGCTAAAGCCGCACCTCCAAAATCTCACAGAAGCAACGATGAATCACTGCTTCAGCGATGTGCGCGCCAGCGACAGCACCTTGACCGGCTTTCCCAGTTTCAGACTGGCGCGGGCGGCGTAATGCAGGGTTGAGCCGGTGGTCAGAATATCATCCGCAATCCAGATCTCATCAACCTGACCGGCCAAATCCTGCCAGAGCGGGCCGTAGTCGTCAGCCAGTGCGAATGCCTTACGCAAATTTTTGCGCCGCGCCTGACCGGAGAGCGCCGATTGCCTCGGCTGTTCGCCCACCCGCCGCAACAGTTGCCACCGCCATTGGCACCCCGCCCCCTCAGCCATCCAGCGACACAGATTGGCAGCGTGATGCTGGCCGTTTTTGCGCATGCGCGAAAGCGGCATAGGCACCGGCAGCAGCAGGCTGCGCGCACCGAGGATGCGCTGCAGTTCCGGCATGGACTGCGCCAGCAGCCAGCGCACAGCCGCTTGGTGGCCTTGCAATTTCCAGCCCAGAATCGCTTCGCGCACCGGGCCGTGATAACGGTATAAGCTGTGGGTTTCACACTGCGCCGGCGGACTATTCAGACAGTGGCCGCATGGGCCGGGCGCCAAAGGTGCCGGCAGTTCGCTACCGCAGCGAGCGCAAATCCTATGCGACCAGATGGAAATATCGGCCAGACAGGCGGCGCAGCAGCCGTTGCCGGCAGGCATCGGCGCATGGCAAAACAGGCAGACAGGTGGAAACAGCAGATCGGACAGTCGGTTAACCGCCTTGCTTGCTTTGGTTGACAGCGCATTCATGCCATCCAGCATGCCGGACATGGTCGATTCGCGCAAATGGTTTGCAGAGATCCCCGCCACCCGTCGCCGTCATTTTCGCGCTTCACAGCGCGATGGCGTCGCGATCGATGTGGCCGAAACGCGCCTGATCAATTTCGCCAGCAACGATTATCTGGGCCTCTCCACCCACCCGGCCGTCTGCCTGGCGGCGCAGGGCGCCTGTGCAAACAGCGTGGGCAGCGGCGCATCGCGGCTGGTTTCGGGCGATGATCCGATGCTGCACCGGCTGGAAGCCAAACTGGCTGACTGGAAAGGCTATGAGGCGTGCCTGATTGTCGGTTCGGGCATGCTGGCCAATATGGGGCTGTTGCAGGCACTGGCGGATCGGCATACGCACATCTTCGCCGACAAACTCAATCACGCCTCGCTGGTGGACGGGGCGCGCCTCTCCGGCGCGCCGATGCATCGCTTCGCCCACCTCGATTACGAGCAACTGGAAAAGCAGCTGAACAAACACACAGCTGAAAAACGCATCATCGTTTCCGACGGCGTCTTCAGCATGGACGGTGATTGCGCCGATGTTGGACAGCTATTAACACTGGCCGATTCCCACGACACCCTGCTGGTGGTGGATGATGCGCACGGCACCGGCACGCTTGGCGAGGATGGCAAAGGCTTGACCGCCATGCACCGCATCGCCGGCCATGATCGTGTGATCGAGGTCGGCACATTCGGCAAGGCTTTCGGCGCTTATGGCGCATTTATTCTCGGCACGAACGAATTGATTGAGGGATTGCGCCAGCGCCAGCGCAGCATGATCTATTCCACCGCCCTGCCGGTCGCCATGATTGCGGCAGCAGAGACGGCATTGCTACTGATTCAGCGTGGTGAACAGCTTGCACAGTTGCATGCCAATCTGGTTCGTTTTAAGGCCGGCGTGAAGGGAATGGATTTCATGGCTTCCGATACCGCCATTCAACCGCTGGTTGCGGGCAGCGATGCGCGGGCGCTGGCGCTGTCCGATGCGTTGGCGGACAACGGACTTTTTGTCGCCGCCATTCGTCCGCCGACGGTGCCGGAGGGCACGGCGCGGCTGCGTTTTACGCTCAGTGCGGCGCACAGCCCGGAACAGATCGACCGGCTGACAGAATGCCTGAAGAGACTAATATGAAGCCGCTGCTGTTTCTGCACGGCTGGGCGCAATCGCAGCAGATCTGGTTCCGGCAGCGCGATCGCTTTCCAGAAGCTCTGTATCTGAATCTGCCCGGTCACGGCGGCGCGGATGCGGTGGCGGCGGATGCGTGGCTCGATGCACTGGCAGAGCAGTTGCCCGAAACGCCGTGCGTGCTGGCGGGCTGGTCGCTGGGTGGTGAACTGGCGCTGGCGCTGGCGCAGCGATTCCCCGAGCGCATTGCTGCGCTGGCGTTGATTTCGACCACGCCCCGTTTTCGCACAGCTGAAGATTGGGACATGGGTTGCAATGCGGATCTGTTTGCCGGCTTTGAAGCGGCCGTGGCCGGCGCTTCGCCACGCCTGTTGAATCGGTTTTTCGCGCTGATGCTGCATGGCGATGATTTAAGCCGCAGCGAATATAATGCGCTGGCCAGGCTGGCTGTGGATCGTGATCGGCCGGTGTCGGCGGCTGGACTGCGCAGCGGGCTGGAACTGTTGGCAAGGCTCGATCTCAGAGCGGCCATGGCTGACATTGCGCTGCCGACACTGGTGATGCACGGCGAGCAGGATGCGATTGTATCCGTCGATGCCGGGCGCTGGCTGGCCGACTCGATTGCAGGTAGCCGGCTTGAACTGTTTTCCGGCTGCGGCCATGCGCCACTGCTGACCCGGGCCGAACTTTTCAACACAACACTATTCAACTGGTGGAGCAGATTGTGAACAATTCCCACATTACAACGAACCATGTTAAACGCGCTTTTTCAGCTGCGACAGAGAGTTATGACAGCCATGCCGTGCTGCAGCGCGAGATTGCCGATCGCTTGCTGGCGCATCTCGCCTTCACCAAAATCGAACCGAAACGCATCCTCGATATCGGCTGCGGCACCGGCTATTTCACCCGTCTGCTGCGCAATAAATTCAAGCGCGCCGAGATTGTGGCGCTGGATCTCTCCGAAGCGATGGTGCAAAGCACACGCATGAGCCATGCCCGGCGCATGCCGTGGCATGGCCATCACCGCCACCTCTGCGCGGATGCCGCCGCCCTGCCTCTGAAATCGGAGCAGTTCGATCTGGTCTGCTCCAATCTGGCCATGCAGTGGCTGCCCGATCCGAAGTCGATGTTAGCGGAGATGCGCCGCGTGCTGGCGCCGGGCGGGCTGATGCTGCTCTCCACCTTCGGACGCCGCACGCTATCTGAACTGCGCCAGTCGCTGGCGGCCATCGAACCGCAGCGCGCCGGCCATGTGCTGCCGTTTCCCGATGTCACATCGCTCGGCGACGCCTTGATGAAGCTGGCCATTGAATTGCCGGTCACCGATACCGACCTGTTTACCCTGACCTATCCCGACACCATCAGTTTAATACGGGAACTCAAAGGGCTGGGCGCCTCCGCCTCAGCCATTCGTGGTCGCAAAAACGGACTCTACGGACGCGACCTGATTCGCAGGCTGGAGCAGGAGTATGGCGATCACCACCGCGGCGAAGATGGCAGAATCTACGCCACCTTCGAAGCGCTCTATGCCCAGGCATGGTATAAGCAGGCGGGTTACGAATTTAGCGACAACATGATTCCAATTCGTGCAGCAGGCGATATTCACCCGGACGGGATATAGTTCTTACGAAAATATCTTGTTTTATAATCAGTGTTAATTCGTGAAATCAGTGGCTGGGGTTATTATGCTTTTTCTGTTTGAATAACTCAGTGTATGCTTAAAAATACCAGTCCACACGCAGGGCGTAAAGCGATTCCAGCGTGGCGAATTCACTGCTGCCGGCTCCTTGCGGTAACTGCACGAAACCCTGAACATCGACATTTTCACGCACCGACCATTTCAAAGACGGCGATATAAACGCCCCGCCCCGCTGCGGGTCGGCGATCAGCAGCAGATCGAAACGCCACAGCGGCGTCAGATCGTAGCCCAGCAGGCCGCCCAGCAGATGCCGAACCCGACCATTCAGGCGATCCTGCATCTGCCGGATGGCGCCGGCCGCACCGTTATAAAAATACTCGATCGCCATATACAGGCCATTGGGAAACCATGCGTGATGCCAGGTATAGTCGATGCCGGTCGAGAGCTGGCCGTAACCGCCCCGGCGCGGATTTCTGGCCTGCATCCATTCCAGCCGCACGCCGGCATCGCCCAGATTGCCGGTGATATCCAGACCGAACATATTTTCATCATTGATGCGCCCGCCCATCAGCGCCACATCATATTCGCCGAATGTATCCTGCCACCGCAGCGCCAGTTTGCGGGAGGTGCGGCTGGCCGGACGAGCCGGTGCAGCTAGCGCCGTGACACTGCCATTGCCGCCGTAATTCCATACAAGCATGCCGGCATCGACGCCGAGTTTCTGCTCCGGTTCCAGCGCCGTGGGTTGCACCGGATTAAAACGGTCGGTCGGATTCCATATGCGCCCCGAACCCCAGGCGATGCGCTGACGACCGAATTTCAGCTGCACCGGCCCGGCGTCATATTCAAGCCAGCCGCGATAGAGCGTATGCCGCCAGCTCAGATGCGCACGCCGACTGATGGTGGCGCTGGCATCGATCCATGTCGGCTCCGGCCGGGCAAGCGCCGCAGCCACCACAGGATCCGCCACCAGGCCACCCCATAACAGCTCATGATCATAGGCCAGATGCACGCGAAGCGGCCCGTAATCGCCATCCATTTCCAGCCGCAAGCGACTCAGATCGGTTGTTCTGCTCTGTTGCAGCGTGTCGCGCGTTGCAAAC
>JALUYG010000171.1 GCA_027013105.1 Mariprofundus sp. | reverse complement strand
TAGAGTCTCGGCAATCACGCCGGGCTGCTCGTAGATCTCCTTGAGCATGTAGTGGGCATAGGGCCCCTTCTCGATGCTCTGGCTGGAAAGTTCGGAACACCGGACCGGCCTGTCCACCATATTGCCGCGATGATCGCGAATCACTACCTGATCGCGATACACCTCAGCCACATCCCCCTCTTCAAGGAAGATAAAGCGGCTGGTTTCCGAGAGCAGTGCGGCCACATCCGAAGCGATATAATTCTCGTCCTCGCCGAGTCCGATCACCAGCGGACTGCCGGCCCGGGTCACAACAATGCGATCATCATCCTCGGGGCTTGCTGCGGCCAGCGCATAGGCGCCATCCAGCTCGGCAGCGGTTTTCATCACCGCTGTCAGCAGATCGGCGCCCGCTTCCAGTCTGTCAGCCATCAGATGAGCGATCACCTCGGTATCGGTCTCGGAGGTGAAGCGATACCCTTTTTCGATCAGTCGGTCGCGCAGATCGGCATGGTTCTCGATAATGCCGTTATGGACAATCGCCACCCGCACACCGCTCATATGCGGGTGGGCGTTGCGTTCAGCCGGCGCCCCGTGGGTGGCCCAGCGCGTATGGGCAATGCCGAGCGAGCCTTCAATATCGCCGGATTCCACCACGCCTCTGAGCACGGATACCTTGCCCAGCGCCCTGAATCGCTTCAGTTCGCCGTCATCGTTGCGCACAGCCAGCCCGGCAGAGTCGTAACCGCGATACTCCAACCGTTCCAGACCATGCAGCAGCAGCGGGGTGATATCACGCCGGCCGATTGCGCCGACGATACCGCACATTACGGCTTATCCTTTTGCGGCCGTTTCCAGCCAGGTACATATTTCTGGGCATTGCGCTCGGAGAGCGTCAGCCCCCCATCAGGCACATCGCTGGTGATTGTGCTACCGGCGCCAATGGTGGCATCACTGCCCACCCGCACCGGCGCCACCAGTTGCGTGTCGGAGCCGACAAAGACATTGTCGCCGATCTCGGTGACAAATTTATTGGCGCCATCGTAGTTACATGTGATGGTGCCGGCGCCGATGTTGCAATTGGTGCCGATCGTCGAATCACCGATGTAGGAGAGATGGTTCACCTTGCTGCCATCACCTACAACAGATTTCTTGATCTCGACAAAATTACCGATATGCACATGCTCATCCAGCCGCGCTTCCGGACGCAAACGGGCATAGGGGCCGACTAGCGAATCGGAGCCGACTGCGGCGCCCTGGATATGGCTGAAGGCGTAAACATTGACCCGATCATCGAGCCACGCATCAACCAGCACGGCGTTGGGGCCGATCCGGCACTCATCACCGATAGTGGTGGAGCCGATCAGATAGCAGCCGGCCTGAATCACCGTATCGATACCGATACTCACGCCCGCCTCAATGCGCACCGTGTCGGGCTTCTCGACAGTCACGCCGCGACGCTGCCACTCCTCGATAATCTTTTTCTGCATCACATCCTCGACATGGGCCAGATGCACACGATCATTCACTCCCAGCATCTCATCGGCATCAGCCATCATCACCGCTTCAACACGCTGCCCGGCATCGAGCGCCAGCGGCACGATATCAGGCAGATAGTACTCGCCCTGCGCATTGCGATTGCCGATTGCATGCAAAAGATCAAACAGCACCTCATAACGCACGCAGTAGATGCCGCTGCTCACCTCGGTAATGGCGCGCTCTGACTCGCTGGCATCCTTCTCTTCGACAATACTGGATAACCGCCCGTCACCATCGCGTACAATGCGGCCATAACCGAACGGGTTGGCAGGATTGGCGGTCAGCACGGTCACATCGGCAGCAGCCTGGCGATGTTCACGCACCAGTTTATCCAGCGTCTCGACCTGCAACAGCGGCGTGTCGCCACAGACAATCAGCACATCGCGCACATCGCAGATCACCTGCTCGCACTGTTTGACAGCGTGGCCGGTGCCAAGTTGCTTGTCCTGAATCACCCACTCCAGATTAACCGGTTGACCAACATGCGCACGCACCATTTCGGAGGCGTGGCCCGTCACCACCGCAATGCCTTTGGGTCGCAGCGATTCCACCGTATGCAGGATATGATCGATCATGGCCCGCCCCAGCACCTTGTGCAGCACCTTGGGCAGATTCGAGCGCATGCGCTTGCCTCTGCCGGCAGCCAGTACGCAGACCTGCAGATCAGGGTAATGGAATTTACTCATACATTGCTCTCCTCATGAAAAAATTGGCATCAACAGCATGCGCAGGCAAGCACAGCAGCATGCACGCTGTGTGTATTATAGCATAGAACTCAGACGGCGCGATCATAGTGCATAAACGCTGCTGAATATGAACACGTCAGGCAACAAAAAAGGGCCGCAAAGCGACCCTTTTGTTATCGCGCATAATATGCGCTATTGCGATTTCTTCTTCTTTTTCAGC
>JALUYG010000170.1 GCA_027013105.1 Mariprofundus sp. | reverse complement strand
GCTCCCATGAAAACTACTATACAGGCAACTGCTTTGAGCTTACCCAGGCCGACCTAGATATCCTGGCTACACTCGCCCACGATATGACCATTACTATCCCGAGAGTCATCCTGCTCGATGAAGGGGGTGAGGTGCTTGATTATCGGAAGGCAGTCCAATTATATGAGCACTTTGCGTTTGTAATGAAGTATCCATACGGTTCACACAGGTTCGATCATCTGGAAGAGAGCCTGCCACAGATCGAGAGCCTTGCGAACACAATTGCGCTCTGGTGAGCCTGTGGCTCAAAAGCTATCAACATAATATTGCATGATTCGGGATAGGGAGAGGCATGACACCGGATGTGAACATGCATACAAAAGATGAAAAAGAAAAACCTCAGTCGTGGAATCCACAACTGAGGTTAAGCTGGCGTCCCCAACCGGATTCGAACCGGTGTTGCCGCCGTGAAAGGGCGATGTCCTAGGCCGACTAGACGATGGGGACCTTTGGAACGCGGCGAAGATTAGCGAACGCTTTGGTCCCGTCAATCAAAATATGATGACTATTCGAGACTTGCCAGAGCAGGCCTCAGTTGAGAATGCTCGTCAGCTTTCATTGCCATCCATGAGTTCGGGCCAGGCGTCGCGCATATATTCGTAGCCGGACCAGAGGGTCAGCGCAGCAGCAATCCATAGCAGAACAAGCCCGACTTCATGCAAGGAAACACCGAACAGCTCGACATGTATCAGCAGGGTGGAGATGGCGATTAACTGGATGGCAGTTTTCCATTTGGCGATTTTGGAGACATGCACAATAGTGGATCGTTGCGCCAGCCATTCGCGCAGCGCACCGATGGTGATCTCTCGTCCAATAATGATGACTGCCAGCAGTGCGGGAGCCATGTCGGCGGAAACCAGTAGTACGAGCGCTGCGGCAACCAGCAGCTTATCGGCTACCGGATCCAGAAAACGCCCAAACGGCGTGACTTCTCCGCGCGAACGGGCCAAGTATCCATCCAGCCAATCGGTGATGGAGGCCAGAATAAATAACGTACCGGACAACCAGTGGCCAAGATCGCCAGGGATCATAAAGGCGGCCATAAATACCGGAATAAGCAGCACCCTTGCCATCGTCAGTTGATTGGAGATTGTCCAGTTCATCGTGAGCCAAGTATTACTGTTGCAGCGTTACGGTAAAGGTTTATCTGGTAAACAGGCAAGGTTTTATGTTTTGGCGGTTGTTAATTGGCGACAATATGATCCGGCTTGCCGGCCGGCACAATGTCCTGAATTTCGCCATAGATGCTTTCATATCGCGCGATATTATCCTGCAGAGCGGCAATGATGCGTTTGACGTGAGAAGGGCTGACAATGACGCGAGCATTGAGCACGGCGGCAGGGTGCGTAGCCAGAATAAAATCGAGCAGAAATTCCTCCTGCGTGTGCGTGACAAACAGTTGATTAGCGTAGCGACCGGACTGCACTTCAGGCGGCACCTGAATTTGCAGTTCTTGCTGTTCATCCGTAGGCAAGGCTGCCTTTTCATCCATGATTGACTCCCTTTATTTCCTCTTTCTTGGCTTTTTGGTATAACAGTTCCAAAGCATCGATATCCATATCCGAGAGAGATTGCTCTGCGCCAAGCGCCAAATCTTCCATTCTTCTAAATCGATGTGCGAACTTACGGTTAGTTCGCATCAGACACAACTCGGCATCCAGATTCATTTTTCGCGCCAGATTGGCAAGTGTAAACAGAATATCGCCAAATTCATCTTCCAGTCGTTCCGGGCTGGATTGCTGACGCACTTCATGCTCGAACTCGGCCAGTTCCTCATTCATTTTTTCAATTACAGTGGTGGCTTCAGTCCAGTCGAAACCGACACGTGCGGCGCGTTGTTGCTGCTTCTGGGCATATTTCAGCGCCGGAAGCGGGGGAATGCCATCCATCAGACTGTTTCTATCTGTATGCTCAGCATCCTTCAGACTGTTCCATTGCTGATCGAGATTTTCTGGCTTGGTCTGACTAAACACATGCGGATGGCGATAGATCATTTTTTCGATCAATGCATCAATCACATCAGCCAGGTTAAATTGACCGGACTCTTCAGCAATACATGCATAGAACAGCACCTGAATCAGCAGGTCGCCAAGCTCCGCTTTGAGTGGTTGCCAGTCACCATCGATTTCCACAAGATCTATGGCCTCGATAACTTCATGCACTTCCTCCAGGGTATACTGACGCAGGGTAGCGATGGTCTGCGCACGATCCCAGGGGCACTCCTGACGTAATACATTCATTAGTGCATATAACTTATCATAATAATTATCTTTATCTAAAACTCTTCTCGGCACATTATCCCCTTATAACTTTACATAATATTCATTATGCGACGTTACGAAAAGGAGGCACAATGAACATCGAAATCCAAAAATCAGAATTCGTT
>JALUYG010000169.1 GCA_027013105.1 Mariprofundus sp. | reverse complement strand
CAGGCAGTCGCGCAGCCGGGCCGCCTCATGTTGCGAAAAGGCGCTCATTTCACCGCAATCATGGAGACAAAGTTAAAGCACTGGAACCAGGTATGGGAGGCTGAGAAGCCGGCCCGGCGCAGTCGGGCGTGATGAACATCCAGCGTTTCGGGAATCAGCACATGCTCCAGCGCCGTGCGTTTGCGGCTGATCTCCAGATCGGAATAGCCCTGGGCGCGCTTGAACGCCTCATGCAAGCGGGTCTGTCGGCGCTGTTCCGCAGCATCGTCGAAGGCGATTTTTTCGGACAAAATCAAGACCCCGCCGGGCGCCAGCCCATCATGGATACGCGCCAGCAGATCGAGCCGCTCCGCCTTGGCGATAAACTGCAGCACGAAATTGAGCACCACGACCGAGGCGTGCTCGATCCGGGTGTCGAGAATATCCTGACAGCGAATCTCCACCGCTTCGTTGTTGAGCATTTCCTTACAGCGACTCACCATGGCGGGGGAGTTGTCCACGCCAATGATGCGAACCGATTTGCCGGCAGCGCCCCGGCTCAGCGCCAGGGTGGCAGCGCCGAGCGAGCAGCCCAGATCGTACAGGTTGCTGCCGGCCTGCGCATATTCATGCGCCAGCAACTCCACCATCTGCAGCGTCTGCCCGTAGCCGGGCACGGAGCGGCTGATCATATCGGCGAATACGTTTGCCACCCTGTCGTCAAAGGCGAAACCGTTGTGGTGAATGTCCGAGGTATAAATCGAATCACGCGTCATGCGGCGAAACTATATGATGTAAAATACAATTTCACGGGTAACGATCCGAGTGAGAAGATACTACCTGGCCATTTTTTTGGGTGACAGCGTAGCCTGCATCAGACCGCGCAGACTGCCGTTGGCGGCCGGTTTGAAACCCGAGAGGCGCGGGCCTGAGACGGCGATGACAGGATCGTACCAGAGCGGGATATAGACCATATCGCGCTGCATCTGTTTTTCGATGTTGGCATAGAGCTGCTTACGTTCGGCCTGCGTGTCGGCGGTCGCGGCCCGCTCCAGCCAGCTGTCCACGTCTGCATTGGCATAGCGCCCGCGATTGGCGCCTTTCGGCGGCCACATCGAGGAGTGCAGAATCCAGCGGTAGATGTCCGGATCGTTGATGCCGACCCAGGCCAGTGAAAAGAGCTGAAAATCGCCGCGCTTGATGCGGGCGTAAAAGCCGCCCCATTCGAGCGATTCGATGGCGGTGTTGACGCCGATTCGCTGCCACATGGCGGCGATTGCCGTGGCGATGCGCAAGCGCGTCGGATCGGTGCTGGTGCGATAGGTGATGGTGAAGCGCATGCCATCGGCGCGGCGCGGAAAGCCGGCGTCATCCAGCAGTTTGGCGGCTGCGGTCGGGTCGAACGGGGCACGCGGCAGCGGCGATGAAGCCCAGTGATCCGGCGTTAGGACTGTCTCCGCCAGTTCAGGCAGGTCGGCGTAGAGCGCCTTTTTCAGCTTGTTGCGATCCAGCGCCAGCGCCAGCGCCCGGCGCACCCGCAGATCTTTTAAAATCCGATCCTGCATATTCAGGCCGATGTAGGTAAATGTGGTGGAGGGGCGGGTCTGCATGCGCAGTTGCGGTTGGGCCCGGATATAGGATAACAGGTGGGGCGGCAGGTCGTTCTGCACGAAATCCAGTTCGCCGCGCTGCAGTTTCAGAATGCGGGTGACCGGATCTTTGACGCTGATAAAGCGAATGCGGACGGGGCCGCTGGTCTGTGTTGCGCCGGTCTGTGTTGTAGCCGGCTGTGCTGCGCCGGGCTGTACTGTATTGAAATCGTCTGCGCGGCTCAGTGTCAGGGCGCTGTCATTCCAGCTCTGCAGCCGATAGGGGCCGCAACCGATAGTGTGGTGCGCCCGCTGCGGCGCGCTTGCCATCGATGCCGGCAGGATGCCCAGATTCAGGTGGGTCAGCAGCGAGGCGTCCGGTTTTTTGAGCCGAATCACCACCTCATGGCTGTTGGGCGCCGTCACCGATGCAATGGCCGCAAAGCCGGCGGCCAGCGGACTGGCCAGTTTCGGATTCAGCACCGCTTTCATGGTGGCGACAACATCGTCCGCCTGCAGCAGCGCGCCATTGGAGAAGTGAATGCCGGATTTGAGCCGGAAACGCCACTCTAGCGGCGAATCCTGCTGCCAGCTGGCGGCCAGATCGCCGACGGCGTTGAAATGCGCATCCAGCCGGATGAGACCGCGATGCACAAATTCCTGCACTCGCGCTGAGGCGGCATCGGTGGCATAACGCGGATCGAGCGTAATCGGCATCTGTGCCATGCCGACCCGCAACAGTCCGGGCTGCTGCTGCCGGGGCTGACACCCCGGCAGTGATAATAAGCATAGAAGGGCGGCGATAACTTTCAAGTGTGTTTTACCCATGATGGCCTTTCATTGCTGGATGTTTATTGACTATTCCGGC
>JALUYG010000168.1 GCA_027013105.1 Mariprofundus sp. | reverse complement strand
AGCGGTTCGGCGCAACTGAGCATTGAAGGGCGCCATATACTCAAGCGACTGGCCAAAACACTGAAAAGCGCCCCCGATACAGCCGCCATTCGCATTATCGGCCATACCGACCCGGTACCTCTGCACAAATCGCTCAAATTCGGTTTTATTGACAACTGGGGCCTCTCCGCCGCCCGTGCGGCAGCCGTGGCGCGTCGCCTGATCCGAAGCAACGGCATTGACGCCAAACGCATCCGCATTGAAGGCCGCGCCCAATACGATCCAGTTGTCGCCAACACCTCGCCTGCCAACATGGCCAGAAACCGTCGTGTTGAACTGTTCGTCGCAATGCCTAACCCGAAATAGCCAACACCAGGCAAGTAATCATTTTCCTTTGCGGCTTTGCAAGATCGTTGTTTTCAACCTTTAACCTTGCGTCTGTTTTAGCAAAGCAAAACCTAGCCACGAATGAACACAAATTAAGAGGCCATCACGAATGAACACAAATTAAGAGGCCATATGCAGAAGGCGATTTGAAGGTTTTATAATCAGTGTTCATTCGTGAAATCAGTGGCTGGGGTTTTTAGATTTTCCTGTTTGGTTCCGGCTATGTCGGTTTGGGAAGTCATCAGCCTTGACTCTCGCCAAGACGCGAAGCTCGCAAAGTAAACGCCGCAGCTACTCTTGATTCAGTTTACCCTTGCAGCCGAAAGCAAGCAGCAGGGCCAGCATTGGCGCACCGGATGCGATTTTTCCTTCCGCCAGCATCTGCATCGCCTGCCGGCGCGATACCCAGAAAACGCGAATATCCTCATGCTCGGCCGCGCAACCGCCTCCGGCGCCGACCGGCTTACGCTTGTCCACCATGCCGAGAAACAGGTCAATGCGCTCCGAACAGGCGCCCGGCGTGGTATAATAACGCCCGAGAAAGCGGACATCGAACGGCGTAAAACCGGCCTCTTCCTGCGCCTCCCGAACAACCGCCTGCTCCGCCGTCTCGCCCGCATCAATCATGCCGGCCACAATTTCTGTCAGCCACGGATTATCGCAGCGCGCCGCCGGGCCGATGCGGAATTGCTCCAGCAACAGCACCTCATCGACAGCCGGATCATACAGTAAAATGGCGGCGGCATCGCCGCGCTCCATATTTTCCCGCCGCACCTGCATACGCCCGCCATCAAAGCGATCATGTGCAACGGTATAGAGATCCATGCCGAAAAAACCCTGATACACGCGTTTTTTATCTGTGATCTGATAATCCATCCCTCGCCTCCTGAATTGACCTTTCACGGAAAATTGTACGCCTGCTCCTGCTTTGCTTTGTCAATGTCGCCGCTGCTGCTACACTAAGGCGCATGAAAATTCTGGTAGTAGAAGACGAAGAGCGCGTCGCACACTTTATTCAAAAGGGGCTGAAAGAGGAAGGACACGCCGTCGATGTCTCCTACGATGGGGAAGACGGCGAGTTTCTGGCCGAAATCAATGATTACGACCTGATAATTCTCGATCTGATGCTGCCGAAAAAGAATGGCATTGTGGCGTGCCGCGAGTTGCGCGCCGCCGGCGTTGCCACGCCGGTGCTGATGCTGACCGCTCGTGATTCGATTGAAGACAAGGTGCGCGGGCTCGATGCCGGCGCCGACGATTATCTGGCCAAGCCGTTCGCCTTTGAAGAACTGCTGGCTCGCGTGCGGGCGCTGCTGCGCCGCCAGTCCGACAGTAAATCGCCGGTGCTCAAGATCGCCGATCTGCAACTCGATCCGATCAGCCGCCGCGTCACCCGCAGCGATACGCCCATTCGACTGACCACCAAAGAGTACGCCCTGCTGGAATACCTGATGCGCAATCAGGGCAAGGTGCTCTCCCGCACGTTGATCGGCGAGCATGTCTGGGATATGAATTTCGACCCTGAAAGCAATGTCATCGATGTCTATGTGAGCCATTTGCGCTCCAAAATCGATAAAGGGTTCGCCCCCCCCCTGCTGCACACCCTGCGCGGACAGGGCTACCTGCTCAGCGATGATTCACCGCCGGTTTAGCCCTGCCCGACACTTCCGGTATGCACGAATGCCACATTTGTGGATAAAGGGCAGGGCAGGCCCGGCAGACCGCATTCTGTGAAAATGCGAGCACTGTTCTGAACATTTCCTCATTCAGCATGATGAACTGGCTGCGCTCCAACATCTTGCGCACCTTTCGCGGCCGCCTGGCCATGCTCTATATCTCGCTGGAGTTCGGCATTCTGCTGTTCGCCGGCGTGGTACTCTACAATGTGCTCTCCCATCGGGTTTATCACGAACTGGACGAGCAGTTGATGACACATGCCATCTCACTGTCGAATGAACTGGAAAGTTCTCCCCTATATTTCTGGTCCGGCTATCTTGGCAGCTTTGCCGATCACTACCCCGGCGCCATTCAACTGGTGGCATCCAACGGACGTATCCTGTTTCGCTCGGATCGCTCG
>JALUYG010000167.1 GCA_027013105.1 Mariprofundus sp. | reverse complement strand
TGCCACCGGCATGATCAGCGCTGGGGGCTGGCGGCGGTCGATCTCTCCTGCGGTCGCTGGCAGTTGCTGGAGGGCGAGGGCGAAGCGCGCCTGCAGGAGCAGTTGGCGATTCTGGCGCCGGCGGAACTGCTGTTGATGCATGCCGAAGAGATGCCGGTGGATATTCCGGTGTCGCGACCGGGCGACTGGAGTTTCTCGGCAGACGTGGCGCGCGAACAGTTGCAGCAGCAGTTCGGGGTCTCTGATTGGCAAGCGCTCAATCTGGACGGGCGCGATCATGCTGCGGCGGCTGTCGGCGCCGTACTGGTCTATCTGGGGCAGACGCAGAAATGCGCGCTGGCGCATCTGTCGTTGCCGGTGTTTATCGAGCAGGGCGAGGGCATGCGCATCGATCAGCGCAGCCGCCGCAATCTGGAGCTGTACTGTTCGCTGGCGGGCGATCCGAAGGCCGGCATGATTGCTGTGCTGGACGAGACAGCCACGCCGATGGGGGCGCGCAAGCTGCGGGCCTGGATCGATCGGCCGCTAACCGATCTGGATTACCTGCGTCAGCGCCAAGATGCCGTACAGAGTCTGCTGGATGATCATCAGACCCTGCAGGCGTTGCGCAGCCTGCTCTGCGGCGTGCGCGATATGGAGCGCATGCTCACCCGCATTGTGCTGGGGCGGGCGATGCCGCGCGATTTTCGCGGTCTGGCGGAGGCGCTGATGGCGCTGCCCGAGCTGCGGGCGCAGCTTGGCGAGCGTTCCGGCTTGTTGGGCAATGCGGCGCTGGCGCTGCAGGGGCTGGAGGCGCTGGCCGAAACGCTGCAGCGCGCCATTATCGAGATGCCTCCGCAGCATTTCCGCGACGGAGGCGTGATTGCCGCCGGCTACGACGCCGAACTTGATCGTTTGAGGGGCCTGGCGAAAGATGCCGGCGACTGGCTGCGCGATTACGAAGCGCGCGAACGCGAGCGCACCGGACTGGCCAATTTGCGGGTGAAATATAACAAGGTGTTCGGCTATTTTATCGAGATATCCAAGGCGCAGGCCAAAGATGCGCCGGTCGATTATGTGCGCAAACAGACGCTGGTGAACGCCGAACGCTTTATTACCGATGAACTGCACAGTTTCGAGTCGGAAATTCTCGGTGCGCGCGATGCTGCATTGCAGCGCGAAGAGACGCTGCTGGAAGCATTGCGGCAGCAGGTGGCCGGGCAGGCGTCGGCGATTCAGCGGGCGGCGCAGGCGGTGGCCAGGGTCGATGTGATCGGCTGCTTTGCATATCTGGCGCAGACCCACCGTTATGTGCGGCCCGAGGTGCATGGCGGGCGCGCCATGAAGGTGATCGGCGGTCGTCATCCGGTGGTGGAGCGGCATCTGCCCGATGATGCCACGTTTGTTGCTAACGACACCCATATGGATATGAAATCACGTCGCTTCATGCTGTTGACCGGGCCGAATATGGGCGGCAAGTCCACCTACATGCGGCAGGTGGCGTGGATTGTCTGGCTGGCCCATACAGGCTGTTTTGTGCCGGCCGAACAGGCTCGTATCCCGCTGACCAGGCGGCTGTTTACGCGTGTCGGGGCCGGCGATGAGCTGGCCAGCGGCCGCTCCACCTTTATGGTGGAAATGATGGAGACAGCCACCATCCTCAATCAGATGGAGCCGCGCTCGCTGGTGATTATTGATGAAATCGGCCGCGGCACCAGCACCTGGGACGGGCTGGCGATCGCCTGGTCGGTGGCGGAGCGGCTGATTCAGGCTGACGATGTGCTCACGCTCTTCGCCACCCACTATCATGAGCTGACCGAACTGCCGAACGAATATGAGGCCGCCTTTAACGCCTCGGTCACCGTGCGCGAATGGAACGGTTCGGTGATTTTTATGCATCAGGTGGTGGAAGATGCGGCCGATCAGTCCTACGGCATTGCCGTGGCGCAGCTGGCCGGATTGCCGCGAGATGTGGTGAAGCGGGCGCGCGAACACCTGTTCCGGCTCGAACACGGTTCCGAACTGGCGGCGGAAAGCGGCAAGGTGCAGTTGGGGCTGTTCGCAGCGGCCGAAAAACGGCGGCAGCAGGATGAACTGGAGCGTTTACGCGCGCTGCATGATAAACTGGCGGAGTTGGATGTGGAGGCCATGCGACCGCTGGATGCGTTGACATGGCTGGACAGATTAAAACAAGAGGTTGAAGAGCAATGAAAAAAAACGGATGGATGATATGCATGACGGCCGCGCTGCTGGCCGGCTGCACGTGGGTGAAGCCGACCGCCGATGCGCTGAATGTGCGGGTGGCTTATCTGAGTCAGGTGAAGGGGTGCAAACAGCTGGGCCGTGCGACGGTCTCTGTGCTCGATAAAATCCTGTTTGTGTCGCGCAACGAGGAACTGATGGCCGATGAGCTGGAGACGCTGGGGCGCAATGCGGCGGCGGAGATGAAAGGCGATACGATTGTCGCCATGAGCAAGATTGTCGATGGAGAACGGATTT
>JALUYG010000166.1 GCA_027013105.1 Mariprofundus sp. | reverse complement strand
CGGCAATCGCCAGCCAGGCTGTGACGGCCTTTTTATCCTGAGCAATGAACAGATCGATCAACAGCAACGCCATGGCGGCGATGGTCACGAATATCTCCGGCATCAGGGCAAACAGATGCTCGGGGAAGGGGAATGGGAATGCTACGTTGGCCATGAGATTATCCTTCTCCTTGTTGTTCAGGCGCTGAAACCGACATCACGGGCGCACCGCATCCAGTACAGGCGCGGCCTGGGCCAGCGCATGCGCCGCCGTCAACTTACTCGTCGTCGCCTGAGCAACCAGGTGGGTGACCGATTCATGAATCACATTGAGCACCGGCGCCGGATAGAAGCCCAGCCACAGCACCAGCAGAATCAACGGCACGAAATAGCTGATTTCACGCAGTGTCATATCCTGCATCGATTTCACCGAATCCTTGACCAGATCACCCAGAATTACGCGTTTATACATCCATAAAGTATAACAGGCCGACAGAATCACACTGGTCGCAGCGCCAATCGCCACCCACTTGGTGGAAACCGACATCGCCGCCTGCGCAGCCGGATGGGCGTCAAACGTGCCCAGCAACACCATCGCCTCAGCCACGAATGCCGAAGCGCCCGGCAACGCCACATTAGCCATGCAGAATAGCATCATGATCGCGGCGAAGATCGGCATCACATTGGCCACGCCGCCATATGCGCTGATTTCACGCGTATGCAATCGATCATACATCACGCCGACGCAGAGGAATAGCGCGCCAGCCACAAACCCGTGCGAAATCATGCCGAACACCGCGCCTTCAAGCGCCAGCGTCGAAAACATAAAGGTGCCGAGCGTAACAAAACCCATGTGGGCAATCGACGAGTAGGCGATCAGGCGCTTCATATCCTTCTGCATCATCGCCACCAGCGAGATATAGATAATGGCGATCATGCTCAGCGCCACCACGAACGGCACAAAATACTGCGATGCATCCGGCAGAATCGGCAGTGAAAAACGCAGGAAGCCGTAAGCGCCCATCTTCAGCAGGATGCCGGCCAGAATCACCGAGCCTGCCGTCGGCGCTTCGGTATGGGCGTCGGGCAGCCAGGTGTGCACCGGCCACATCGGCACCTTGACGGCAAAGGCGATAAAAAACGCGATCCACATCCAGAACTGCCATGTGAAATCAAACGGATAGTCCATAAAGGCGAGAATACTGAAGGTGTGCCCGGCCTTGAAATACATCGCCAGTACGGCGATCAGCATCAGCACCGATCCCGCCAGCGTGTAGAGGAAGAATTTGAGGGTGGCATAGACGCGATTCTGACCGCCCCAAACGCCGATAATCAGATACATCGGGATCAGCATCGCTTCCCAGAAGAAGTAGAAGAGAATCGCATCGAGCGCGCAGAATACGCCGATCAGCGTTGTCTCCAGCACCAGAAATGCAATCATATACTCTTTGACGCGGTTCTGAATGCACTCCCAGGCAGACACGATGCAGATAATGGTGAGCAGACTGGTCAGCAGCACAAACGGCATAGAGATGCCATCCACGCCCAGCTGATAATTCACATTGAAGGCGGAGATCCACGGCGCAAACTCTTCGAACTGCATGTGCGCCGTGCCGCTATCAAATTTCAGCGCCAGCGGCAGCGTCACCACAAAGGTCGCCACCGACACCGCCAGACTGGCCCAGCGCACGGCCTGATCTCCGCGCACAAACAGCCAGATCACAATTGCTCCGACCAGCGGCAAAAAGATGCTCAGGCTGAGAATCGGAAAGTCCATCACATTATTCAATTCCATTCGCGTCCCCTTACGCCTTCAGCAACAGGTAGGAGAGCAGGCCGAACACGCCGATCACCATCGCAAATGCGTAGTGATAGACCATGCCGGTCTGTAGCTGACGCATGCGCTCTGCCCCTACCCGAATTGAATTGATGATACCGCCATGAATAATACCTTTATCGATCACAGCCAAATCAGCCTTCTGCCACAAAGTGTTACCCAGCCACTGCGCCGGCAGCATGAATGTGCGCTCAAACAACTCATCCCAGTACCATTTGTTGAGCAAAAATGCGTGCAGCGGTTTGGCAGCTGCAGCCATCCTGGCAGGCAAAGGCGTCTCCCTGAAATACATCACATAGGCCAGCCCGATGCCGCTCATGGCCAGCCAGAACGGCATGGTGAAGATGAAGTGATACCACGCCTCATCACCGCCCTCCTCGGCAATCATCATCAAAGGATTATGGGCGTCGAGCACAAACAGCGCATGGCCAAAATAACCTTCGGCAATTTCGGGATTGGCGATATCCAGCCCCAGCACGCCCCATGCGCCCGTCGCCAGAGCGCCGACCGCCAGAATCATCAGCGGAATGGTGATCACCCTGGGCGACTCATGTACATGCGGCTTGGTGGCCGCCGGCACGCGATCGGAATTGTGGAAGGTCAAAAAGAACATGCGGAAGGTGTAAAAGGCGGTCATAAATACCGCCGACAACACGGCGAAAGAGGCGAAATTACCAACCCAGCCCATATCGCGCACCATGGTCGCTTCGATAATCAGATCCTTCGACCAGAAACCGGCAAACGGCGGCACGCCGGAGAGCGCCAGCGCCGCGATCAACATAGTTGCGTAGGTGATCGGCATATATTTTTTCAGCTGCCCCATGCGACGCAGATCCTGATCGGCCATGACGGCATGAATCACCGAACCTGCGGCCAGAAACAGCAGCGCCTTGAAAAAGGCATGCGTCATCAGATGGAAAATGCCGATGGAGTAGGCCGATACGCCGCAGGCCACAAACATATAGCCCAGCTGAGAACAAGTCGAATAGGCTATGACGCGTTTGATGTCGTTCTGCACCAGACCGATCGTGGCGCACATCCATGCCGTGATGGCGCCCACCAGCGTTACCGCCGCCAGCGCCGTATCAGAATATTCAAACATCGGCGAACAGCGAGCCACCATGAATACGCCGGCCGTCACCATGGTTGCGGCATGGATCAGGGCGGAGATTGGCGTCGGGCCTTCCATCGAATCGGGCAGCCAGACATGCAGCGGCACCTGGCCGGATTTACCCATGGCGCCGACAAACAGCGACAGGCAGATAAAGGTGATGGCCGTCATCTGCCATCCCATAAAACTCAACGTCGCCCCTTTCTCGACAAAGGCCGGCACCATATCAAAGACAGTTCTGTAGTCGAAACTGCCGAAGTAGTACCAGATGCCCAATACGCCGATCAGAAAACCGAAATCGCCGACCCTGTTGACCACGAACGCCTTGAGCGAGGCGAAGATGGCGCTCTCTCGCTTGAACCAGAAACCGATCAACAGGTAAGAGACCAGGCCCACCGCTTCCCAGCCGAAAAACAGCGTGAAGAAATTGTTGCCCATCACCAGCACCAGCATGGAAAATGTGAAGCCTGAGATATAGGAGAAGAAGCGCGAATAACCCGGATCGCCATGCATATAACCGATGGTATAGATATGCACGCAGGCCGATACGATCGTCACCACGATCATCATAATGGCGGTCAACCGGTCAATCATCATACCGACAGGCACAATGAAATGATCCGACACCATCCAGGTCCAGAAATTGCCATAGAAGCTGGCGCCGTCCAGCACCTGCATAAACACATGCACGGATAACAGGGCGGCCAGAATCACGCTGCCCGAGGTGATTGAATGCGACAGTTTCTCTTTCAGGGCCCATCCGAAGATACCGACGGTCAAGGCCGCCAGCAACGGCAGCAGCGGGATAGCCAGCAGTTCGGTCGAATTCAGCATCATTGCGCTCTCTTGCACCTTATCCCTCCCCTAGCCTTGCAACGTATTGATATCGTCGGTCTCGATCGAACTGCGCAGACGATAAAAATCGACCAGAATCGCCAGCCCGATGGCCACTTCACAGGCCGCCACCGTCAATACAAAAAAGACAAACACCTGGCCGCCCAGATCGTTCAGGAAATGCGAGAAGGCGACCAGGTTGATATTCACGGCCAGCAACATCAGCTCAATACTCATCAGAATGGTAATCACGTTCTTGCGATTGAGGAACAGACCCACCACGCCGACGGCGAACAGGATTGCAGCAACAATCAGATACTGGGACAGCCCTACCATTACATCCTCACCTTGCGCACACGATCTTCACGACGCACTTTGACCTGTGCTGAAATATTCTGATATTTTGCATCTTTGCGCTTGCGAATCGTCAACACCACCGCGCCGATCAGCGCCACCAGCAGGATAATCGCTGCAATCTCGAAGCCGAGCAGGTATTTGGTGTACAGCACCTGACCGATCTGTTCGGTGTTGTTGACCTGCCGCCCCAGATGCGCCGCTGTCGCATGCGCGCCATGCACAAAGACGCCAGAACTGGAAGCCGCCACAAACTCCATCAGCAGCAGCACGGCGACCAGACCGCCCAGCGAAAGAAATTGTCGCACATTGCTCTTGAGCGCATCTTTTTTCTGCTCCAGCATCATAATCACAAACATGAACAACACCATCACCGCGCCGACATAGACCAGAATCAGAATTACGCCGAGAAACTCCGCATCGAGCAGAAAGAACAGCCCCGCCGCATTGAAGAAGCAGAACACCAGAAACATGACCGAATGCATGGTATTGCGCGCCGTCACCACGCCCAGTGCGGAGATGACGCAGAGTCCGGCAAACAGGTTAAAAAAAGCGCTTTCCAGCATCGTGCCTCCCTGAATTAACTGTACGGCGCATCGGCGGCGATATTCGCCGCTATCTGCGCCTCGTAGCGTTGACCATTGGCCAGCAACATATCCTTGGTATAGTACAGTCCGCTACGTGTTTCTGTGGCATATTCAAATTCCTGCGTCTCGACAATCGCATCGACAGGACACGCTTCCTGACAAAAACCGCAATAGATGCACTTGCTCATATCAATATCGTAACGGGTGGTGCGCCGCGAGCCGTCGTCACGCTCCTCCGATTCGATGGTGATCGCCAGCGCCGGACAGACCACTTCGCACAATTTGCAGGCGATGCAGCGCTCTTCGCCGGACTCGTAACGACGCAGCCCGTGCAGACCGCGAAAGCGCGGTGACAGCGGTGTTTTCTCTTCCGGATACTCCACCGTAATTTTCTTCTTGAACAGATACCTGCCGGTCACCGACAAGCCGATCAGCAACTCCCAGAGGAACCATGTCTTGAATGCACGTTTCAACATGCCGTCACCTCCACGCCAGCCAGAAATTAATGATGTGATCCAGCCCCGGCGTATAGATGAACACCCCGAGCACAAATATCCAGCCCAGCGTCCACGGCAGGAAAATCTTCCAGCCCAGCCGCATCATCTGATCATAACGATAGCGCGGGAAGGTGGCGCGGAACCAGATAAACACAAACACCAGAAAAGATGTTTTGGCCAGCAGCCAGACCGTGCCGGGAATGATATCCAGGGCCGGAATCGGCGCATACCATCCGCCAAGAAACAGAATCGAGGTCATCAGACTGATCAGGATCATGGCGCCATATTCGGCCAGCGAGAAGGTGGCAAACCACATGCCGGAATACTCCACATTATAGCCGGATACCAGCTCTTCCGTCTCGGTCAGATCGAACGGCGTACGGCCGGTCTCCGCGCAGCCGGAAATGAAAAAGACCAGCAGCATCGGGAACAGCGGAATCATATACCAGTGCAGCAGACCGCCAGCCTGCGCATGCACGATGTCGGCCAGATTCAACGAACCGGAGAGCATCATCACCGTCACCAGACCGAAGCCCATGGAAATTTCATATGAGATCATCTGGCAGGTGGAACGAATTGAGCCCATGATCGGGTATTTTGAGTTGGAGGCCCAGCCGGCCATCAAAAAACCGTACACCGACAGCGATGATATCGCCATGAGGTACAGCAGGCCAACATTCATATTGGAGATTGCCATCACATGCGGCCTCTCCCACTGCCCAAACAGCGACGTTTCACCAAACGGCACCACTGCAAAGGCGACCAGGGTCGGCACCAGCGCCAGCACCGGCGCGCCGACAAACAGCAACTTGTTGGCTCTGGCCGGGATAATGGTCTCCTTCAGAAACAGCTTCAAACCATCAGCCAGCGGCTGCAGCAATCCGGCCGGTCCGACACGGTTGCAGCCCTTACGCACCTGAATCCAGCCGATCACGCGCCGTTCCGCATAGGTGATATAAGCCACCGATAGCGCAACCGGCACCGCAATCGCCAGAATCTCCAGCGCCCAGATCACCGCCTGAATCACCATATCCATCACGCTCATTGCGCACCTCCGGACAATGCAGCATCAATCGATGCAGTCGAGACATCGGAGATATCGCCAGCCACGCCGCGTTTGGCTACAAACAGCACGCCGGGACTGACATCGTCACGCACGCCGACCCGATACCGTTGTTCACCCAGGAACGTCTTCACCCGCAGTTCGCCAGGCTCCAGCCCTTGACTCTGTAAAGTCTCCGGATGCACCAGCACATCATCCAGCGCATGAATACGCCCGGCCTCGCTGAGCAGTTCCGAGGCGCGCGCCCACATGCCTTCACGATAGAAGGAGTAACGACTGACCACATCCAGGTCGAAGCGCTCCGAACCATCAGCCGGCAGCGCTTTAGCTTTTTTATTGCGCGCCGGCGCAATCAGCACGCTATCCTGCCCGCCGGCGTCCGCAGCTTCAGCCAGCGCCGGCATAATGCGGCGAGTGGCCTTGCGCAACTCATTCAGATTGACCACCGGCGCCTCGCCGCCCATCACCTGAATCATGCGCATCATCACTTTCCACAGCGGACGCTCTTCGCCAAGCGAACGGATCGGGCTATCCGCCACCCGGATACGCCCTTCCATATTGACAAAGGTGCCTTCAATTTCCGCATAGGCAGCCGCCGGCAGTTGCACTGCGGCATATTCGCCGATCTGGCCGGAAATCGCTCCCACCTGCACCAGTGGCACATTGCCAAGCGCCGCTTTGGCCGCCGATGGAAACAGGCCGTCGCCAACCGGGTCGCTTCCCACCAGAATCAGCGCATCCAGTTCTCCCGCCGTGGCGGCTGCAAACAACTCGCCGGCAGAGGCGCGGACATCGCCGAAAGTGGCGGCCAGCACCTGCGTATTCATCCCTTCCGGAATCAGATTACGACCATCGTTACCCGCCTCGGCATGGCCGCAGGCGCGCATCAGCAGATCCAGGCCGTAAATCAGTGCGGCAGCATCGGCATGGCCGCGAATTTCCTCGCCAACCAGCAGCGCGCAAGAGTCGCTGATTAATGCATCGGCCAATACCTTGCCGGCCTCATGGCGACCCGACACCGCAGCCATCCACTCATCAAAACCGGCCGCAGTTTTGCCCAGATCGCGCACCTGCTCCATGGCTCTGGCAATCACCGCCGCCCAGTCGCGCGGACGGATGATGGCATCATTGCTGATCTCCATATTGGTGCGATAATTCATAGCGCCAATTCGTGATACCGGCTTGCCAGCCCTGCCGCGCTTGCGCAGTCGTTGCATCAGCAGCGGCAATCGCTGTCTGAGATCGCATCCCAGCACCACCACCTGATCGGCATCGGCGATCTGCGCCGTGGTCATACTTAAGCCCTCTTCAAAGGCGAACGGACGCATATCACGACGATGCAGATCATAAGCCACGCGCGCATCGGGAAACAGCGCATCGCGCATCAGGCGGATGGCGGTCTGGCCCTCCACGCTCCAGTCCGGAGAAAACAGGATGCCGACACGCTTGCCTTGCAGCAATTCGGCTGTTCTTGCGAAAGCGTCATTCCAGTCCGCCTTGACCAGTTCACCATCACGGCGGATTTTGGGCTCAAGAATGCGGTGTTCGGAACGGAAGGCGTCATAGACATAGCGACCGCGATCGCAGATCCACGGTTCGGGACTGCCCTCCACGGGCTGAATACGCATCACCTCATCGCCGCGCGATTCAATCCGAATATCGCAGCCGTTCGGGCACTGCGTGCAGGTGCTCTGATGACGGGTCAGCTCCCACGGGCGAGACACATCCAGAGACGGCTTATCCAGCAATGCGCCGACCGGACAAATATCCGGCAGATTGCCAGAGAGCTCCGATTCCAGCGCATCTTCAACGATACCGGTGATGGTCATGTGATCGGCGCGATTCAATATGCCGATATCGCCGGTGCCGGCCACCTCATCGGCAAAGCGGACGCAGCGCGTGCAGTGGATGCAGCGGGTCATGCAGGTATTGACAAACGGGCCGAGATCGTAGTTGATAGCGGCGCGTTTATGCTCGGCATAACGCCCTCTGGAAGCGCCGTGTTCAACCGCATAATCCTGCAGTTTACAGCTACCGCCCTGATCGCACACCGGGCAGTCCAGCGGATGGTTGATCAGCAGATACTCCATCACCATCTGGCGGTCTTTTTTCAACGAATCCGTCGCTGTTTTTACCTTCATTCCCTCGGAAACAGGCGTGCAGCAGGAGGCCGCCGGCTTGTTCCAACCCTCGACTTCAACCAGACACATGCGGCAGTTGGCTGCGACGGAGAGTTCGGGATGATAGCAGAAATAGGGCACATTGACGCCGTTCTGGCGGCACGCCTCCAGAATGCTGGTGCCGGGGGTGACTTCGACTTCCTGATCGTTGATAAATAATGAGGTCATGCCGCACCTCCTGGTGCGTCACCTTTCAGGCGCGCTAAAGCGCGTGCAATTTTGCTGTCCTGCAAAATTGTCATGCCGCACCTCCTGGTGCGTCACCTTTCAGGCGCGCCATGGCGCGTGCAATTTCTCTGTCCTGATAAATTGTCATGCCGCTTTCTCCAGCAGGCGGGCGCGCACTTCTTCAGGGAAATGTTGCAGCATCGACAGAATCGGCGCCGCCGCCCCATCCGCCAGCGCGCAGATCGTACGTCCGGCCATATGCGTCGCCGCTTCGCTCAATACGCTCATATCCTCTTCAGTCCCCTGCCCGTTCTCAACCCGCGTCATCACCCGCTCCAGCCAACCGGTGCCTTCACGACACGGGGTGCACTGGCCGCACGACTCATGCGCATAAAAATGCGCCAGCCGGCGCGACATCGCCACCACATCGGCTGTCTCATCCATGACAATAATAGCGCCGGAACCGAGCATGGAGCCGGCCTTCATCATATCATCGTAGGTCAGCGGCGTATCATAGTGTTCGGCAGTCAGCCATGGGGTTGATGAACCGCCCGGAATCACCACCTTGGGTGCCGATCCGTGCTGAAGGCCGCCGCAGTGCTCCTCGATCAGAGTCTTCAGCGACGTGCCCATCGGCACCTCGTAGTTGCCGGCCTTGTTGACATGGCCGGAGACTGAAAAGATCTTACAACCGGTGTTGTTCGGTATGCCGATGGCGGCATGCCAGTCGCCGCCGAATTTCAGGATGGCCGGCACCGTGGCCAGCGTCTCGACATTGTTCACCACCGTCGGCGAACGGTAGAAGCCTTCCACCGCCGGAAACGGCGGCTTGAAACGCGGACGCCCCGGCTTACCTTCCAGCGACTCAATCAGGGCGGTCTCTTCTCCGCAAATATAGGCGCCGGCGCCGCGATGCACCGTCAGGTGCATGCCGTAGCCGCTACCGAGAATATTCTCACCCAGCAGATTGGCCTCATAGGCTTCGGCGATGGCCGCGTTGAGCACATTGACTTCATGCAAAAACTCGCCGCGCACATAGATATAGGCATCATGCACGCCGAGTGCAAAACCGGCCATGATCATACCTTCAATCAGCAGGTGCGGATCAAAGCGCATGATATCGCGATCCTTAAAAGTGCCCGGTTCGCCCTCATCGGCATTGCACAACAGGTAGGTCGGCTTGCCGGTATTGCGCGGCACAAACGACCACTTCAAACCGGTCGGAAAGCCGGCGCCGCCACGGCCGCGCAGGCCGGATGTTTTCACTTCGTCAATAATGCGCGCCGAATCGAATTCACTTAACACCGTCGGCAGAAATTCATATGCGCCATGCTTGCGCGCCACGGCCAGCCTGTTCACATCGGGAATGTTGATGCGATCGAAACATATCTGCTTGACCTGTTTGGGATCAGAAGGAATCGCCATTATTGACCTCCTGCCGCGCGACATTCAGCGATCAGCGCATCCATCGATTCCGGTGTCGCCTTCTCATGGTAAACATTGTTCACCTGCACCACCGGGGCGCCGCCGCAGGCGCCGGCGCACTCCACTTCTGTCACCGTAAACATGCCGTCCGGCGTGGTTTCACCAATGTTGATCTGCAGGGTTTTACACATATGCGCCACCAGTTCATTGGCGCCGTTGAGCATGCAGCCGGCATTGGTGCAGACCTCCAGCAGATAGCTACCGCACGGCTGTTCGCGAAACATGGTGTAAAACGTCACCACTTCACGCACCTGCATCAGACGAAGCCCCAGCACATCCGCAACCATCTGCTGCGTATCCATGGAGAGATAGCCAAAATCTTCCTGCGCCATATGCAACACCGGCATCAGCGCGGACTGGGCGCTCGGATAGCGTTTCACCAGCGCTTCGATTTCGGCCAGCCGTTCGTCGCTGAAACGGTTTTTTTCCGAACGATCCGTTTCCGAAACAACCGCATCCGCACTCATCGGTCAACCTCCCCAAAGACAATATCCTGCGTGCCGATAATCGCCACCACATCGGCAATCATGTGGCCGCGCACCATATAATCCAGCGCTTCAAGATGGGCGAAACCGGGCGCGCGCACCTTCATACGATACGGCTTGTTGGAGCCATCGGAGACAATATAGACGCCGAACTCGCCCTTCGGATGCTCCACCGCCTGGTAGATTTCGCCTTTCGGGACATGGTAGCCTTCCTGAAAGTATTTGAAGTGGTGAATCAGCGCTTCCATATCCGACTTCATCTCGGCCCGTTTCGGATTGGCAAATTTGTAATCATCCACTTTGATCGGGCCGGGATTGTTTTGCAGCCACTCGATGCACTGGCGAATAATGCGGTTTGATTCCCGCATCTCTTCCACGCGCACCAGATAGCGATCATAACAGTCGCCGGTCACGCCCACCGGAATATCGAAATCGAGCTGATCATAAACATCATAAGGCTGCGTCTTGCGCAGATCCCATTCAAAGCCCGAGCCGCGAATCATCGGGCCGCTAAAGCCCCAGTCCAGCGCCGCCTGCGGATCGACCACGGCGATATCCACATTGCGCTGTTTCCAGATACGATTTTCCGTCAACAGGGTTTCATACTCATCCACATAGGTGGGGAAGGTTTCGGTGAATGCCTTGATTTTTTCCAGCAGGCCGGCCGGCAAATCCTTCGATACGCCGCCGGGGCGGAAGTAGGCAGCATGCATGCGCGCACCGCTCACCTCTTCATAAAAATCGAAAATATCCTCACGCTCGCGGAAGCAGTAGAGAAACACTGTCATGGCGCCGATATCGAGCGCCACTGCCCCCAGCCACATGCAGTGGTTGAGAATACGGGTCAACTCGGCATACATCACCCGGATATATTGCGCCCGCTCCGGCGCTTTGATGCCCAGCATCTTCTCAACGCCAAGCGCGTAGGCATGCTCGTTGGACATCATCGAGACATAGTCGAAACGGTCAAAATAGGGTACGTTCTGCAGATAGGTTTTGTACTCGAACAGTTTTTCCGTGCCGCGGTGCAGCAATCCGATATGCGGATCGGCCTTCTCGACCACCTCGCCATCCAGTTCCAGCACCAGACGCAGCACGCCATGCGCTGCCGGATGCTGCGGGCCAAAGTTCAGCGTATAGTTTTTAATCTCAGCCACGATCAACCCCCGGCCATGTCCGCTCAATCAATACGCGCTCATCCAGCGAATTGGGACGGTAAACGCAGCGCCACTGCGCCTCATCAAAAAACATTTCAACACGCCCGGTTAGCGGGAAATCCTTGCGCAACGGGTGTCCCTCAAAGCCGTAATCGGTGAGAATGCGGCGCAAATCGGGATGGTGATTAAAGATGATACCATACATATCGAAGGCTTCACGTTCAAACCAGTTGGCCGTTGACCACACTTCCGTAACCGAATCGACCAGTTGCCGCTCATCCACGCCGATTTTCAGGCGCATGCGGCTGTTCTGCGAAATCGATAACAGGTTATACACCACCTCAAAACGGGGCGCATCCGCAGGCCAGTCCGGCATCTCCAGCATATCCACGCCGCAGATATCCACCACCTGCTCAAAATGGTGCTCATTTTTCAGATAATGGCACGCCTCGGCGATGCACTCGCGCGCCAGCGTCACCACCGGGCAGTCCAGCCCGTCTTGCGTCGCCAACACCTGCGCGCCGAATCTCTGACGCAGCCCGCTGATCACATCGTTGTCCGCAGCCGCGCTCACGCCGATATCGTCCTGAAGTTTGGCATCCTGAAGTTTGGCATCCGACTGCTTTTCATCCTGAGTGGTGGCATCTGTCATCGTCTTATCCATCTACCGCGCAATGGTGTTGGTGCGTTTGATTTTTTCCTGCAACTGAATAAAGCCATAGAGCAGCGCTTCAGCCGTCGGCGGGCAGCCGGGCACATAGATATCCACCGGCACCACCCGATCACAACCGCGCGTCACTGAGTAGGAGTAGTGGTAATAGCCGCCGCCATTGGCGCACGACCCCATCGAGATCACCCAGCGCGGCTCGGACATCTGATCATACACCTTGCGCAGCGCCGGCGCCATTTTATTGCACAACGTGCCGGCCACCACCATCACATCGGACTGACGCGGCGACGGGCGGAATACAATACCGAAACGATCCAGGTCGTAGCGTGAAGCGCCGGCGTGCATCATCTCGACTGCGCAGCAGGCCAGCCCGAAAGTCATCGGCCAAAGCGAACCGGCGCGCGCGCCATTGATCAGCTTATCTGCGGTCGTGGTAATAAAACCTTTTTCAAGAACGCCCTCTATTCCCATTGCAAGGCTCCTTTCTTCCAGGCGTAGAGATATCCCACCAGCAGGATCACCAGAAACAGCACCATCTCGACAAAACCGAACAGTCCGATCTTATCGAGCACGACAGCCCACGGAAACATAAAAGCGCTTTCAAGATCGAAAACAACAAAGAGAATGGCCAGCAGGTAAAAGCGCACGTCGATCTGCAAATGCGCATCCTCGAAGGCCTCGAAGCCGCACTCATAAGGTGAGAGTTTTTCATCATCCGGATTCTGTCTGGCGACAACCATTGTCAACACCAGAGGCACCGCGCCCATACCCAGGGCAATCAGGATAAAAATAAAAATTGGCGTATATTCGCTGGCGAGATACTCCGCGCCCATCAAAACCCCCTCCGGAACTGACCAGTATGCATCTGAGCTGAAAAACTGGTTGCGCTTGCTACCACCGGCAACCCCCACGGTCAAGTTTGTGAAAGCAATATGAAGTCCGTAAAACCTTATGAAATCTAGGCCCAAATGCCTCTGGCAACACTAAATAACCAACAATTTTACAAACTTCCCCCTTCAGGCTATCGCGCACCGGAGGCGGCGGGGCTACTCGGGGCCACCTGCCCCTCGCCCTGCGGGCCGCCGGAGCCCGGCTCCGGCGTTCGTTTGGTAACCTTCTCTTCAGGCTATCGCGCACCGGAGGCGGCGGGGCTACTCGGGGCTTCCTGCCCCTCGCCCTGCGGGCCGCCGGAGCCCGGCTCCGGCGTTCGAATTTGCTTCCGTGCAAATTCGTCGAACAGGGCACTCACCCTTAACGCCTCCACCAAATACAGAGAGCCGCCCAATCGGGCGGCTCTCTGTATTTGGTGGAGGCGGCGGGGTTCGAACCCGCGTCCGAAAACCATCAGCCTATGGCACTACATGTTTAGTCCGTTCAAACAGCACCCCAAGGAAACCGAACGGACAAAGTGCCCAAGGGGTCGATTCGTCACTGTTTAACCCTACAGACCACGAGTCTCCAGCCTGTAGTGGCGATTCCATCTAAATGGCCCCGGATTCCCAATGGATGGACACCTCGGGAGCGGGGTAACTTACGCTGCGTAAGCTAGTTCTACGTCGTCGTTTGCAATTATAACAAACTGCCAGCTTTTTACGGGGCCAACAACCCGACATGCGCCACAGGGTTCAGCATCTCCGTCGAAGCCA
>JALUYG010000165.1 GCA_027013105.1 Mariprofundus sp. | reverse complement strand
CCCCTGCACGGTTACAGCCATTGGCTCACAGGCGAGGTTAGTCGCCATCTCCACCGGGGGATGTTGTTCCATCTTCTGCGATTTCAAAACGGTTGCCGCCCAGCGCTTTGGCGACGTACATGGCCTGATCGGCGCGGGCGATCAGCTCTTTGACGGCCAGATCTTCTCCGGCGGGTGAACAGGCCAGACCGATGCTGAGTGAAACGGGGCGGTTCTTTTGCTTGTCGTTTGCGACCGAGTGAATGGTCAGGCCGGCAATCTCCTCGGCCTTTTGCGGCGAACAGCCGGGCATCAGCAGCACAAACTCATCACCTTCCATGCGAATCAGCGGATCGGTGGAGCGCACATGCAGGCGCATCGCATCGCAGACCATGGACAGCGCCCGGTTGCCGGCCTCTTCGCCATGCTGATCAACAAAGGCTTTGAAATGATCAATATCGGCATACAGGCAGGCCACGCGCGTGCGTTCGCCAAACCATTGCGACAGCGGTTGATGGCTGTGCGGCTGCAGAAAGCGGCGGTTATGGCTGCCGGTGACAGCATCGGTCACCGACAAACGGGCCAGGTGTTCGCGCGCCACCGCATGTTCAAGGGTTAAACCGATCACCTGCGCCAGATGTTGCAGAAAATCGCTGCTTTGGTCCGGCGCAAAGCGATCCCGGTCTATCGAGCCCAGCCCCAGCACGCCAAACGGTTTGTCCTGTTCGCCAAGCCGCAGCAGGGCCAGCGAACCCAGATGCTGATCATGCTCGGTCAGCCAGTCGAAATTGTGTTCGGATGAGAGCTGTATCAGCCAGGCGTGTTTGCGATGCAATCCCATGCGCACAATTTCGCCGGCTTCCACCCAGACCAGATCGCGCTCGGAAAGGGCTTCAAGCTGATGCGCGCCGATAAAGCTGGAGCGATCCAGCCAGAAGCGAACAAAATCCAGTTCAAATCCGGAACGCAGCGCCCGCAACAGGGTGAAGCAGAGATCTTCGGGATCGGTGGATTTCAACACTTGGGATTCCAGTTCAAACAGGCGGGAAAACAGCCGCTCATTTTGCCGCAGCCGCTGCATAACTTCGGCCACATAGGCTTTCAGTTCCCGGTTCTCATCCGCCAGCTGCCTGAAACGGCGGCCCGACAGGCTTTCTACCGAGGCATCCGCCGGCGCCTGATCATGCGGCGATCCGCTCACGGCGTCAGCGACTCTTCCAGCAAGATTTTCCATGCGCTGTCACTGTTTTCTCGCGCCAGATAGAGGCGCTTTCTTCCTCTGTCCGCATAGTTGCTGGAGCGGTAAGACTGATCAAACTCAGCCACGGTCACTTCGCCTTCCGGCCATCGGTTCGGATCGTGAATAAGCGTCATATTTGAAAAACGCACATCCACAAAACGCTTGTTGGCGTTCACGCGGCGTTTGTAGCGTTTCCATGCCGCCAGATCGCGCTTACCCGAACGGAACTTGTGATGATAGTGGGACAGATAGGCTTCGGTATCCAGCGACATCCAGTCGCGCCGCCAGGCTTCGATATCGCGCTGCACGGAAGCCAGCAGCTGCTGCTTCTTCCCATCCTGTCCGAACTGCAGATGCTCGCCCACAATCACCCAGCTATGGTGCAGTTTCACATATTTGGATATCCGCATCAGACGATCATTGGGCATCGAAAAACAGCCGCGCGTATCCTGCGGCGGACGCCGATTTACATCCATCGGATAGCCATGCAGCCAGATGCCGGAGCCGTCCTTGTTGTGCAGCAGATCCAGTTCATTGGGGTAGTCGATAGGAAAGGCGACAGGGCCGTAACGCGACTCCAGTTGCCGGCCCTGCAGTTTTTTGACAAAGCGATAGATGCCGTGCGGCGTGCGCCCATCGCCACGGCGCTGCTTGTCGCCAACAACGGTGCCGGTCACCACATATTCATCGGTAATCTGCTTCAGGCTGCCATCGCGGCCGGGCTGGTAAACAAACATGCGGTTGCGGGCCTTATCAATCATAAAGACATCGGCCACATTCGATCCGGCCAGCAGAATATCGACAGGCTCGCCCACCGCGCGGCTTAACCTGTCCCTGAAGGCTTGCAAGCGTGCATTCGCCTCACCCAGTCCATCCGAAAGATCGGCGGAGGCAAGCAACTTCTCTTGCTTCATATCGCCCGCATAATCGCCGGCCTGTTGCACGGCGCGAATCGCCTGACGACGATGCGCTTCGGCTTCCAGCAGCGCCACCAGCGGATCCTTTGCATCTCTGGCGGACGCCAGCATGCTCAATGCGCGCTCCGGCTGGCCGGTTTTCAGCGCCAGCGTCGCCTGCAGAATAACGCGCTCCTGCCGGGAAAGGCTTTTGACTGCATCGGAACGACCATCCCTGAGCGCCGATGAAACCTGATCCCATTCGCCAGCGAGCGCCGGGGATGCAATGATCAGACAAAACAGCGCCAGGCAAATATTATTGAGAAATTTCACGTATAATTTTCCATCCATTCTCTGTTTTTCGCAGCAGCAACTGCTTAATGTCGTCGCTGCGATATGATTCGGAGCGGAAATGCTGCAGGAAAATAAATCTGATATCACCCCCCGCCAACTGTTTCGACTCAATATTCTCCAACGTCACCCGGATAAACTTCCTTTTGCTAATCGCCCAGCGTTTGTAGTTTTTCCACTGCGCCAGCGATTCAAAGCGCGCACCGTAATCGAAGTCGGCGCCATAGGCGGCAAAATAAGCCTTCAGGTTCTGGCTGTTCCACGCCAGGCGCCAGGCTTCCACCGCCGCCATGGCGGCGCGTACCGGGTCGCCCTGCGCGCCGGTTGCATTTTCGGCTTGGCCGGTCACTGTAGTCTGTCTTGTTGCATCCGCTGCCGGCACGTCAACTTTTTGTACAGCATCTTTTTGATCATCATTTTTTTCCGCAGCATGCCGTTGCATTTTAGCCGGCGGTTTCTGTTGGACATGGGAAGTCACGGCGGGCGGATTGCTTCTCTTTAACGCCGTGCTCGCTGGCGCAGTTGCAATGGCCTGCTCAACCGGCATGCCTCTATCCGCCTGAACATCACGGATATGCAACAGCCGTTCATAGCGCCGACGCAGACCGGGATTGGCATCGCGCCGCAGCGCTTTACGGTAGGCATCGGCGGCCAGCTTGACATACAGATCGCCAATATTCTCCTGCGCTGTCGCATAATCGGGCTTTAACTTCAATGAGGCTTCAAGCTCTTTCACCGCCGCACGAAAATCACCCAGCTCATTATAGATAACCGCCAGATTATTGTGCGGCTCGGCCAGCCCGGGTTGCAGTTCGATCACGCGGTGAAACGATGCGATCGCATCATGAAACCGGCGCGATCGCGCCTCGGTGACGCCCAGCAGAAACCATGCCTGAAACAGATCGGGGTGACGATTCACCAACTGCTGCAACAGGGCAATCGCATCGCCGGTGCGGCCCTGTTCCACCAGCGCTCTTGCATCGGCCAGCGTGGGGGGCGACGTCGCCTGCGCTGCATATGCGCCGCCGCACAGAAGCAACAGCGTGAACAGTGAAATTGTTTTCAGCATGGCTGTATCGTAACGGCGCCAACCGTGGAAATGCAAGCCGCGGAGGCAGAGACGAAAAGCTCTGATGATCGCTGCATTTCAGCATAAACAGGCGGATTCATTTCCTGCATAGCCATTAGCCCTCGCCCTTCTGAGCGCTTACCGCGCCGCCGGACAAGATCACTTTCATACCCTCTTCAATACTCATATCCAGATGCACCAGCTCGGCCGCATCGACAAACAGCAACCACCCGGTTGTCGGTAGCGGCGTTGAGGGAACGAAAACAGAAACTTTACCTGACTCGCCGGGAGCCCCCGACAGAGGAGCTTCGCCGGTCACAAAACCGAGCACCATGCTGCCCCTGTCCGGGAAAGGCGCCATCACCACCTCTTTGAATGCGGTCGAATTGTCGCCGAACATCGCTTCCAGTAGTTGTCGGGTCGCCTTATAGACGCTGCGCACCAGCGGGATTCGCTCCATCATGCGATCGAGCAGACGCATCAGCTTGCGGCCGATAAAGTGCGTGGTCAGCGCCCCGACCAGCACGATCAGCATCAGCGCCACCAGAATGCCCATGCCCGGAATATTAACGCCGAACAGGATTTCGGGCTGATACGCCGGCGGCAACAGGGCCAGCGCCTTGTCGGAAAGATCGATCAGCCAGTTGACCAGCCCCGCCACCACCAGCAGCGGCATCATGGCGACCACGCCGGCCAGCAGGTATCTGCGCAGGGCAGTCATAGCGTTTGCAGCGATGAGAGATGCAGCGTCGGCGCGCTGCTCCGTAACAGCTGCTTGATGGAAACCATAGAATCCGCATCCGCTCTGTTCAGGTGAGACTCAAGAAACGCCACGCTGGCCTCTCGCGGATGCGCAATGATGATACAGCGATGCCCTTTTCGCACACAGCTGCGGGCCTTGTCCCAGGCCCGTCCCATGGCTTCCGGCGTCATGATATGATCGAGAAATATCTGCCGCGTCGCCCAGCGCAGCCCCATACGCCTGGCAACCGTTGCCGCCACGCTGTTGGCCGTGGTTCTTGAATCGACAAAAAACAATCCTTGCTGCAGGCAAATCTGCATCACCTGACGCATCGGCTCCGGCAACTGCGTCAGCCTCGAACCCATGTGGTTGTTGACGCCTTCGACAAACGGCACCTGCGCGAGATCCCGTAAAAATGTGTCGTGCAGCGCCGACTTCGTCATGCCTTCGATCAGAAAAGCGTTGCTCATCGACAACGATGGATCAATCGGCTGCATGGGCAGATGCAGCATCACAACCTGGCCGGCCCGATGCGCCAGACGGGCTGCCTGACCGGCATTGGGCGAATCGGGCAGCACCGAGATGGCAACCGGCACCGACAACGCCAGAATGCGCTTCAAAGCAGGGATATTGTAGCCGACATCATCGAGAATCAGCGACAGGCCGTGACCAGCAGCCGCTACCGGCGCTGCCTGGTGAGGCGAATGTTGAAGCGGTTTCTCAATACTTTTCGGAGCGGTTTGGCCGGTTGTTTGATGCATGGATTCATGCGCGGCTTCACTCCCGGTCTCCGGCGCCTCCGCCCTGGCCGCAGGCGGCCTGACAGTCGCCTGCCCGACAGGCTCTGGCAACCGGGCCTGCCTGCCATGCTCAGGCGCCAATGCCACCATCAGCAGCAGCGCCGCCAGCACAATGAGCAGCAGCAGGCCCAGCCAGAATGGCAGCCCCCTCTTTTTAGCCATCGGTTTTAGCCATCAAGGCGTCGCAATGACCAGCCTTGTTCAGCCTTTGAGTGCATGCAGCCCCTTCAGCAGATCCAGCGCACGCTGCAACTGCGTATCGACCAGCAACCGCGCTTTCATGGCAGCGCTGACGCCAGAGCTCTGCTGCTTTTTGCGGGTGGATTTCCGCTTGTTGCCATTGGCCAGATGGCCTTTGAGAGCGCGTTCGGAAACCAGTGGCCCCTTGCTCTTCGGCGTCTCTTCCGGCTTATGCAGCACCTGCTCCACTTCAATATCCGGATCGATGCCGGTGGCCTGAATGGAGGCGCCGCTGGGCGTGTAGTAGAGCGCCGTCGTCACTTTAATCGCCGTACCATCGTTCAGCGGCACGACCGATTGCACCGAGCCCTTGCCGAATGATTTGGTGCCGACCAGCACGGCGCGGTGATGATCATGCAGCGCGCCGCTGACAATCTCGGAGGCGGAAGCGGAGCCATGATTGATCAGCACGATCAGCGGCAAACCATTGAGAATATCGCCCGGACGCGCATCAAACGACATATTTTTACCTGCTCTCGATTTGGTGCTGACAATATTGCCCTTGTCGAGGAACATATCGGACACCTCCACCGCCTGATTGAGCAGGCCGCCCGGATTGTTGCGCAGATCCAGCACGGCGCCGGACAAGTGACCGCCGGCCTGTTTTTTCAATGCGTTGATCTGTTTGCGCAACAGGCTGCCCGTGCGCTCCTGGAACTGGGTGATGCGCAGGTAGGCGTAGCCGGGCGCCAGCATATCGCTCTTGACCGATTTCACCTTGATGACAGCGCGTACAATTTTGAACACCAGCGGCGCATCGGCGCCTTTGCGGAAGATGGTCAGCTCGATGCTGGTGCCCGGCTTGCCGCGCATTTTTTTGACGCCTTCCGACAGCGACATATCCCGAGCCAGCTCGTTGCCGATCTTGATGATCAGGTCGCCGGCCTTGACGCCGGCTTTATCGGCCGGGGTGTCCTCGATCGGAGAGACGATACGGATGCCGCCTTCGGCAGTGGCGATTTCAATACCGAGGCCGCCGAACTCGCCCTTGGTTTCAACCGTCATCTGTTTGTACATCTCCTTATCCATGTAGGTGGAGTGCGGATCCAGGCTGGAAAGCATGCCGGAGAGCGCGCCGTCGATCAGTTTTTCGTCGCTGATATTTTCAACATAGGCGCGCTTAACAATCTCCATCACACGGGAGAATTTCTGCAGCTGCTGATAATCGGTGGCCGCATCGGCCTGCCAGAAACCGACTCCCGGCTTCCAGACCATCACTCCGATGACCAAAACTATTGCTGCACCCGTGCCCAACAGCACCCGACGTAACTTCAAAGACATAATCTACTCCATCCTGCATATTTTCGGAGGCTGCAAGCTGCCAGCGGATTGACATGAAATAAACCATCCATGCGCGTTAACGCCGACACCAGCGTTTCGGGTTCACCGCCTTACCGCGATCCCTGACCTCAAAATAGAGCGTCACCCGATTGACCCAGCCGGTACTGCCCGCATCGGCAATCGTTTCGCCCTCTTCAACCCAGTCGCCAATCTGTTTATACAATTGATCGTTGTGGGCATATACGCCAAGCAGACCATCGCCATAGTCAACGATCATCATCAGCCCATAGCCGCCGAACCAGTCGGCATAACGCACCTGGCCTGCCGCCATGGCATGTACGGCGCTGGCATGCCGCCTCGGCCTTAGCTGTACGCCCTGCAAGCGCGGCATGCCGGCCTTGGGCCGGGAGCGGTAGCTGGCCACAATTCGACCCCGAACAGGCCATTTCAGATGCCCTTTACGTTTGCGGATGCTGATTCCGGCATGCCCTTGGCGATCGACGGAGAGTAAATTTTCACTCATCTCGCCCAGCATCCGCATCAGCGCCTGCTCTTCTCTGGCCAGGCGCATATCCTGGCGTTTTTTCTGGCGCACCCGCCGCTGTACGCGCGCCATCATACGGCGCTTTTTCTTCACCTGCGTTGCCAGTTCGGCGGCAGCTTTTTTCTTCGCCTGCCGGAACTGTTCCAGTTGCTGGCGCTGCGCCTGCAGTGCGCTTTCCACGTCCGCCAGTTTGGCCACGGCGTCGCGATAAGCCTGACGGTCGCGCTGTTCGGAAGCCATCACGGCATTCAGCAGAAAACGACGATGCGGAATATCACTGACCGGAACGCCGGTCAGCAGCCCCATCCACGCCGATGCGTGCGAACTGCGCCGCCATGCCGTGACGGCCTGATGCATCATGGCTCGCTTCAGCGCCCGAATACGCTGTTGCAGTTGCATCGACTGATCTTTGAGTTCCTGCAGACGACGATCGGTCTGCACCACCTGCCGATAGGCATCGCGACTGGCTTTGCGGGCTGCAATCAACGCGGTGTCCAGCTGATGCAACGCCTTGCCAATATCCCCCAACTGCGCCTGCAGCTGCCGCTTGATCACCGCCAGACGCTGTCGCTGCTGTTTGACATGGGCAATCTTCTGTTGGGTGTTCTGCTCTGATGGCGCAGCTGCGCCGGCATGCGGCTGCCAGGCCAGTATCAACATCAGACAAAACAGGCGCGACAGTATAATCATACGCGGTGGTAGGGGTGGCCCTGAATAATGGTCATGGCGCGATAGAGTTGCTCCAGTACCAGCGCTCGCGCCAGTTGATGCGGCATGGTCAGTTTCGACAGGCTCCAGCAAGCGCCGGCGCCGGCGCGCACTTCATCGGATACGCCGTCCGCGCCGCCAATAACAAAATCCTGCTGCGCATCGCCAGCCAGCCGCTGCAGATAATCGGCCCAGCCGGCGCTGGCGCGCATCTCCCCGCGCTCATCGAACAGGATAAAACCGCTGCGCGCCTGTTTCAGAATCGCTCTGCCCTCTTCCTGCTTGCGCTGGCTGACCTGTTTGCCGCGCCCTTCCGGCAGTTCAACAACCCGACAAGCGGCCAGCGGTTTGAGCCGGGCGATAAAGCGCGACTCAAATTCGGCCAGCTCCCTGCCGCCTTTACCAACCACCAGCAGGCGAAGCTTCACGATGAAACAGCATCTCCGTCGTGCGGCGCCGACCATAGCCGTTCAAGCTGAAAACTCTCCCGCGCCTCGGGCAGAAACAGGTGAATAATCATGTCGCCAAGATCGACCAGCAGCCACTCGGAGGCCTCCAGCCCCTCGACTTTCGCCGACATGCCAAAACGGTGCGCCACTTCGCCGGCGGATTGCGCCAGCGCCTTCAGTTGGCGATCGCTGCGGCCGCTGGCCAGAATAAAACGATCGGCAAAATCGCAGCGGCCGCGCACGTCGATCACCAGCACATCCATCGCTTTCTTATCTTCCAGCGCCTCGATCAACGCCGATGTCATCTGTTCAAACAGTTGGTTCTTTTCAGCTTGCTGTGTCACATCGTCTCCATTTTTCCGGGCTTGATTTCATAAGCCCGCCCATAAGCCTGTTCTATTTCCCGGCAGACCGCCGCCGGCGTCCATGCATCCAACGACCTGCCCGATTGTGCATGGCGGCGCAATTCGGTGGCAGAAATATCCGGTAAATCCGCCTCGATATACATCCAGTGGCCGGCTGCACTGCAAACCGGCTTGTCAATGGCCGCCAGTTGCCGCCAGCCCTCATGCCCGCAAGCCTTCATCGCACCGCAGCGCGCAAACACTGCCACGTTGCACAGGCTGCGGTGCGCGGGATATTCACGCCAGCCCGGCAGGCCCGCCCATGCATCCGCGCCCAACATCAGCCACGGCGCAGTATGCGGATGAAGATGCCGAAAATAACGCAGCGTTGCAATCGCCGGCGTGGGCTGATTTTGCCTGACCTCCCAATCGACCACCTGCACCTGCGGCTGATCGGCAAAGATCCGCACCAGCCACTCCAGACGGGTGCGGCCATCGGCATGACCCGAAAGGGTGCGATGCACCGGCAGAGCCGGAATCACATAGATTTTTTCGAGCCCGGCATCCAGCCCGGCCTGCACCAGCGCCATATGCCCCAGATGCGGCGGATCGAACGAACCGCCGAACAGGCCGATGGGGCTGCCGGACACGCCTTACTGACGCACCTGGCCGGAGCCGAGCACGATCCACTTCTGCGATGTCAGCCCCTCCAGGCCGACCGGGCCGCGCACATGCAGACGATCGGTCGAAATGCCGATCTCCGCACCCAGGCCATACTCGAAACCGTCGGCGAAACGGGTGCTGGCGTTCCACATCACCGAGGATGAATCCACTTCGCGTAAAAAGCGCTGACCGGCCTCGTAGTTTTCGGTCACGATCGTTTCGGTGTGCGCGGAGCTGAATGTTGCAATGTGATCCACGGCCTGTTCAAAATCGTCCACCATGCGCACCGACAGAATCGGCGACAGATATTCAGTCCTCCAGTCCTGATCGGATGCCGGCTTCACATCCAGCCCTTCTGCTGCCGCCCTGATCCGCTCACAACCGCGCACCTCCACCCCCTTATCCAGCATGGCCTGCACAATGGGCGCGACAAGCGCTGCCGCATCCTGATGAACCAGCAGCGTTTCCATCGCATTACAGACGCCGTAGCGATGGGTTTTGGCGTTGACGGCAATATTCAGAGCCATTTCAGCATCGGCGGCGGCGTCAATATAGACATGACAGATACCGTCCAGATGCTTGATCACCGGCACGCGGGCTTCGGCGGCCACCCGCGCAATCAACGATTTGCCGCCGCGCGGAATAATCACATCGACATAAGCGTCGCTCATGATCAGCGCTCCGACCAGTTCGCGGTCGGTGGAGTCGACCAGTTGCAGCGCATTCTGAGGCAAGCCGCCGTCAACCAGCGCCCGCCTTAAGCATGCCGCAATGGCGCGGTTGGAGTGAATGGCTTCGGAGCCGCCGCGCAAAATCGCCGCATTGCCGGATTTCAGGCAGAGGCCGGCGGCGTCGGCGGTCACATTGGGACGCGATTCGTAAATAATGCCGATCACGCCCAGCGGCACGCGCATATGCCCCACCTGAATGCCGGATGGGCGATAACGCAACTGGTCGATGGCGCCAACCGGATCGGGCAGCGCGGCGATCTGCTCCAGCCCTTCGGCCATGGCATCGACCCGGTCGCCATTGAGCAGCAAGCGATCTTTCAGCGCCGCATCCAGGCCGCTCTTCTCAGCCGCCTGCATGTCCATGGCGTTGGCCGCCAGAATCTCCTTCATTTCACGCCGAATCACCGCCGCCGCCAACTGCAGCACCCTGTTTTTGACGCCGGTGTCGGCCACACGCATCGCTTTGGCCGCCGCTTTGGCCTGCCCGCCCAATACGTTCATCACTGTTTTTGCATCTGTTTTCATGGCCATTGCTCCATTCACTGCATTTTACCTGAACCGCTAAGCACGCGAAATTTCGCAAAGCAAAACATCTCGGGTGACATGATGGCGCCAGGTATTGATTTATCGGGTCATCGTTAAATCAGCACCAGATTATCACGATGCATCACCGAAGAAAAATCGTGAAATCCGAGAATCGATTCAATATCGCTGCTGGCATGCCCCATGATCAGGCGCATCTCTTCAGCCGTATAGTTGCACAACCCTTTGGCAATCACGCCATCCGGGCCGATAATTTCAACGCAGTCGCCTTTATCGAACACGCCCGACACGGCTGTGACGCCGACCGGCAGCAAGCTGCCGCCCTGTTCCTGAAGCGCTCTGGCTGCGCCGGCATCGACGTGAATTTCGCCGGCTGCATGCAACACCTCGGTGATCCAGTGCTGACGCTTGCTCTGCCGGTCTGTGCCGCAGAGAAACAGCGTGCCCTCATCCTCGCCGGCCAACAGACGACCAAGCGCGCCTTTTTCCTTGCCGCTGATAATCGCCGCCGCTACGCCGCCGCGCGTGGCGACGCGCGCAGCCGAGAGTTTGCTGGCCATGCCGCCGGTGCCGAATGCGGAACCGGCGTCGCCGGCCATGGCGAAATGCGCATCATCCAGGTGCTGAATGATGCCTATGCGCCTGGCATCAGCATACTCAACCGGGTTGCGCTCGAACAGGCCGGCCACATCGGTCAGCATCACCACCAGGTCGGCATCGACCACCAGACTGACCAGCGCCCCCAGACTATCGTTATCGCCAAACTTGATTTCCGACACCACCACCGTGTCGTTTTCATTGACAACCGGTACGACGCCGGCGGAAAACAGCGTTTCACTGGTATTGCTGGCATTGAGATAGCGGCGGCGGTGCCTCAGATCATCCTTGGTCAGCAGCATCTGGGCGACGCTCATGTCGTGGCGGGCGAAAGCCCGGCCATAGGCCCGCATCAGCTTGGGCTGACCGATCGCGGCTGCGGCCTGCTTTTCATGCACGGTCAGGGCGCGGTCCAGCCAGCCCAGTCGCACTCGCCCCAGCGCCACTGCGCCGGATGTCACCACCGCCACCTGTTTACCCTCGGCGATCAGCGCGGCCAGTTCATCGACCAGTCGGTCGATCACATCCTGACGAATGCCGGAGTCTGCATCCGCAAGCAGTGAACTGCCGATTTTCACAACAATACGGCGAACATGCGAAAGGTCAGACCTGCAACGAATCATCATTTCCCATGCCTCCGGCTTGCGCGCCGCCATGTGCATCTGTCTGTTCGGGCATGGCGGCGGCCTGGCGACGCGTCTCCAGCACCCGTTCATAAATGTGGCGCAGCAGCGCCTGCACGCCGTCACCGCTGACGGCTGAAATCATAAACAGCTGCAACCCTGTCTGCGCTGCAGCCGCCAGTGCGGCGGCCTTCTCGTCATCCAGCAATGCATCTGTTTTATTCAACACCAGCAGCCGCGGCTTGCGCCACAAGGCGTCGCCATAGCCTTTCAGCTCCGCTTCGATTTCGGCAATCTGTTCAGCCACGCTTTTTCCATCTTCGCAACAGGCGTCAACCAGATGCAGCAACACCGCCGTACGCTCGATGTGACGCAAAAAACGATCCCCCAGGCCGCGCCCCTCATGCGCCCCCTCGATCAAGCCGGGAATATCGGCCACCACAAAACCGTCGCCATCATCCATAAACACCTGACCCAGCTTCGGTTTTAATGTGGTGAACGGGTAGTCGGCAATTTTGGGCCGGGCATTGGAAATCCGGGAGAGCAGCGTCGATTTGCCGGCATTGGGCAGCCCGACCAGCCCCACATCGGCCATCAGTTTCAGTTCAAGAAAACGAATGCCCTGTTCGCCCTCGCCGCCCGGCTGCGAATAGCGCGGCGCGCGATTGGTGCTGGTGGCGAAGCGGGCGTTACCCAGCCCGCCCTCGCCGCCGCGCGCCAGAATGTAGGATTCGCCCGCTTCCGAGAGATCGGCCAGCAAGCGGCCCTCTTCATCGCGCACCATGGTGCCGATCGGCACCTCCATGACGATATCCTCGCCGTTTTTGCCGTGGCAATCCGAACCCATGCCGGGCTGGCCGTTTTTGGCGATCAGGCGTTTGCGCAGATAGAGCTCCTGCAAGGTGTTTTTGCGCGCCGACGCCACCAGTTCGACATGGCCGCCGCGGCCGCCATCGCCGCCATCCGGGCCGCCCCTGGGAATATACTTCTCGCGACGGAAGGATGTGCAACCGCTACCGCCGTTGCCGGCCCGAACTTCGATTTTCACTTCATCAATAAAACGCATGACGTATTACACCACGGAACCCTTTAAATCCAAAACCATTTTGCCTGAACCAAAAAAAGGGTGCGACAAGCGCACCCTTTTAAATTTAACAAGACAAGCCTCAGGCTGTAACACGAACCGTCGTGCGGCCTGCACTCTTGTAGTATTCGACCTTGCCATCGCTCAATGCGAACAGGGTGTGATCGCGCCCGCAGCCGACATTGTCGCCCGGCCGGATCTTGGTGCCGCGCTGACGTACAATGATATTACCGGCAATGACCGCTTCACCGCCATATTTTTTCACGCCGAGGCGCTTGGAGTTGGAATCGCGTCCGTTACGGCTCGATCCGCCTGCTTTTTTATGTGCCATGAGACTACTCCTTAATGCTGTCGATACGCACAGAGCTGAAGCTCTGGCGATGACCCTGAGTCAAACGATAGTTTTTACGGCGGCGTTTCTTGAACACCACGATCTTCTGGCCGCGACCGCTGGCGGTCACCGTGCCTGTCACAGTAGCCGAGGCGGCATCCGCGCCAGCCTTGATGGCTGCGCCTTCGCCTACCATCAGCACATCGTCAAATATAATTTCATTGCCGGCTTCCGTATCCAGCTTTTCAACGCGCAGGATATCGCCTTCCTGAACGCGGTACTGTTTACCGCCTGTTTTAATTACAGCGTACATAACCTCTCCGTGCCTCAGGCCGCTTTCGCAGCAGGCTTGCCGTATTTCTTATAGAAGCGTTCAACACGGCCTTCGGTATCAACAATCTTCTGCTTGCCGGTGTAGAACGGATGGCAGGCCGAGCAGATTTCGACACGAATGTCGCCTTTGGTCGAGCGCGTCTCAAATGTGTTGCCGCATGAACAAGTCACCTTGGATGCGAGATATTCTGGATGAATGTCAGCTTTCAATGTCATTTCTCCGTAGTTTCCAGAGCCTCGCCCGTTTCGCCAGTGAATATCACGACTCGAAAAGAGAGACCCTGTTTAAAGGGGCGCGATTTCTAGCGCCGTCGCTGCAATTAAGCAAGCCCTAAAACGCTGTTCCCCGATTAATTCGGCCAAACAGCGAAATTCAGGCCCGTTGATGGGGTCGATCAGAAGCCATCAGCGCTGATGTTCCAGAAAATCCAGCAGCCGCTCTGCATTCTGCGCCAGCATCCGGTAGGCGTGCTCGAAACCGTCCGGGCCGCCATAGTAGGGATCCGGCACATCGGGAATACGACTCGCACCCTCAAATTGACGCATCATCAAAA
>JALUYG010000164.1 GCA_027013105.1 Mariprofundus sp. | reverse complement strand
GTAAACCGAAATCCCAAGTGACTGAAAACTTAGTGATTTACGAATACATTGTATAATGTTTATAAACTACGAACCCTTATTAAACAAACTTCGTAATATTTCTATTCCCACTCAATCGTCGCCGGCGGTTTGCCGGAAACATCATAGACAACCCGGTTAATGCCACGCACTTCGTTGATAATGCGGTTGGACACCTTGGCCAGCAGCGCATGCGGCAGTTCCGCCCAGTGCGCTGTCATAAAATCCTGGGTCTGCACCGCACGCAGCGCCACCACCCATTCGTAGGTGCGGCCGTCACCCATGACGCCGACCGATTTGACCGGCAGAAACACCACGAAAGCCTGCGAAGTTTTCTCATACCAGCCCGAGGCAACCAGTTCCTCAATAAAAATAGCGTCGGCCCGGCGCAGCAGGTCGGCGTACTCCTTTTTGACTTCGCCTAGGATGCGCACGCCGAGTCCGGGGCCGGGAAAAGGATGACGATAAACCATCTCGCGCGGCAGACCGAGCGCCACGCCCAGTTCACGCACCTCATCCTTGAACAGATCGCGCAGCGGCTCCAGCAGCTTCAGATGCAATGTGTCCGGCAAACCGCCGACATTATGGTGACTCTTGATGGTGTGCGCCTTGCCGGTTTTGGAGCCGGCCGATTCGATCACATCGGGATAAATGGTGCCTTGCGCCAGCCAGCGGGCGTTGGGCATGCGCTCGGCCTCCTGCTGAAACACCTCGACAAACTCCCGCCCGATAATCTTGCGCTTGGCCTCCGGATCATCGACGCCGGCCAGTTCATGCAAAAACGTTTCGGAGGCATCGACATGATCGACCCTGACCCCAAGATTTTCAGCGAAAGTCTGCATCACCTGTTCGGCTTCGTTCAGACGCAACAGGCCGTTATCGACAAAGATACAGGTGAGCTGATCGCCAATGGCGCGCTGCAGCAGCGCTGCCGCCACCGAGGAATCGACGCCGCCGGAGAGGCCCAGAATCACATCTTCATCACCCACTTGCCGGCGGATTTTTGCAACCGCTTCTTCAATATAGTTCGGCATCGTCCAGCTGCGATCACAACCGCAGATGTCATGCACAAAACGGGAGAGGATCGCCTTGCCCTGTTTCGTGTGGGTCACTTCCGGATGGAATTGCAGGGCATAGAAATGGCGCGTTTCGTCGGCCATGCCGGCAATCGGCGTGGAATCATTGCTGCACAGCACATGAAAACCGTCCGGTAGCGCGGTGACTTTATCGCCGTGGCTCATCCACACATCGAGCACGCCGTTGTCTTGATCCTCAATGCCGCGCAGCAGCGGCGAATCGCCGGAGGTCAGAATTTCTGCATATCCGAATTCACGGGTCCGCCCTGTCTCCACCACGCCGCCAAGTTGCGCCGCCATGGTCTGCATGCCGTAACATATACCGAGCACGGGCACGCCGAGCTCAAACACGATGGATGGCGCCAGCGGCGTTTCATCTTCGTACACCGAGTTGGGGCCGCCGGAGAGAATAATGCCCGATGGCCGAAAAGCGCGAATGGCTTCGGCATCCATATCCCATGCATGCAGTTCGGAATAGACCTCAGCCTCGCGAACGCGCCGCGCAATCAGCTGCGTATATTGCGATCCAAAATCGAGAATGAGAATTTTATCCATGTGTTCTCCGTGAGGGGTGAGGGGTGAGGGGTGAGGAGTAAGTGGTGAGAGGTAAGGAGTAAGGGGTGAGGCCTTACTCCTCACTCTTCACTCCTCACGCCTCACAACCAACTAAGATTCCAAACGATAATTCGGGGCTTCTTCGGTGATGGTGACATCGTGCACATGCGACTCGCGCAGGCCGGCGCCGGTAATGCGCACAAAACGGGCTCGCTCATGGAACAGGTCAATCGTAGCCGCTCCCGAATAGCCCATGGAGGCGCGCAATCCGCCCATCAGCTGATGCAGGATATCGCCCAGCGGACCTTTGTAGGCCACGCGCCCTTCAATACCTTCAGGCACCAGCTTCATCGCTTCATCGACGTCGCCCTGAAAATAGCGATCCTTGCTGCCCTTCTGCATGGCGCCGATCGAACCCATGCCGCGATAAGCTTTATAGGTGCGTCCCTGATAGAGAATTTTAGCGCCCGGCGCCTCTTCGGTGCCGGCGAACATCGAGCCGAACATGCAGGTTGAAGCGCCAGCCGCCATGGCCTTGGCGAAATCGCCGGAGAATTTAATACCGCCGTCGGCAATCACCGGCACGCCGACATCGCGCCCGGCCGCCGCACACTGCATCACCGCAGTCAGTTGCGGCACGCCGACGCCCGCCACAATGCGGGTGGTACAGATCGAACCGGGACCGATGCCCACTTTCACAGCATCCGCACCCGCATCAGCCAGATCGCGCACGGCCTCGGGCGTAGCGATATTGCCACCGATAATCTGAATTTTGTCGCCATACTGCTGTTTGATCTCACGCACCTGATTGATCACAGCCTGCGAATGGCCGTGCGCCGTATCAACGACGACCGCATCAACACCCGCAGCATAGAGCGCCTCAAAACGCTGCAGTTCCGCATCTCCGACACCAATTGCTGCGGCGGCCAGCAAGCGCCCAAGATCATCGCGCACCGCATGCGGAAACGCCTTGGACTTTTCAATATCGCGCACGGTGATCATGCCGGCCAGCCGCCCCTCGTCATCCACGACCGGCAGCTTCTCAATGCGGTGCTGCCGGAACAGCTCTTTGCAGGCATCCAGTTCCACGCCGTGCTGCACTGTCACCAGCCGCTCTTTCGGGGTCATCATATCGGCCACTTTCTTGCCCGGATCGCGATCGAAACGAATATCACGGTTGGTGACGATGCCGCACACCTTGCCATCCGCATCGAGCACCGGAAACCCTGAAAAGCCGTGCTCGGCCGCCAGCCGAGACACTTCCGCCAGCGTTGTTTCCGGGGTGACAGTTAACGGCTCTTGCACCACGCCGGCCTCATAACGCTTGACGCGTCGCACCTCGCCCGCCTGCTGTTCCGGCGTAAGATTCTTATGAATCACACCGATGCCGCCTTCCTGCGCCAGGGCGATCGCAGTGCCGGACTCGGTGACGGTATCCATGGCGGCGGACAGTACGGGAATATTCAGACGAATGGTTTTGGTCAACTGCGCCGAGGTGTCCACCCCGCGCGGCATCACATCGCTGGCCTGCGGCACCAGCAGCACATCATCAAATGTCAGGCCTTCTCCAAGCAGTTGATCATTCATCCGGCATCTACCTCCAGCATCGCGAATCGGGAAAGGCCGGGATGATAGCGAGTCAGGCAGATTCTAGAAAGGAACTTTGCATCAAAGCGTAATTATACGTCCTCATCAGCCAATTCAGTCTGACGCTGTTGATGCTGTGGCGCTGCGCAGTGCGGACAGAATGTGTAATCGGGCGAGAGCCCTCGCTGACAGGATGTGCAGCGGTTCATGTGGGCGACCATGCGCCCGACTTTGACCGAGATCACCGCCGTCACCATGGCAAACATGCAGATGCCGGCCATAATCAGGCTGGCGGCCAGGGTTTTACCCATGGCAGTTTTCGGCACAAAGTCGCCATAACCGACGGTGCTCATGGTCACCAGCGACCACCATGTGCCTTCAAAGGCGTCGGCGAAGGTTTGCGGCTCCAGGATATAGATCATATTGCCGACCAGCACCGAGATCAGGCCGATCGTTCCCAGCACGCCCAGCAGCAGTTGTAGTGAGCCTTTCAGGGAAATAAACAGCGCCCGCACCACCGGAAACGAAATCGCCACTCTGATCACGCGCGCCAGCCGCAACAGGCGCACAAGCACATAAGAGTCGCCAACGATAAACAGGGGCAGCACTGTCAGCAGGTCAATCATGCCGTAAAAACTGCGCATATACTGCCAGCGATTTCGGGCAGCATAGACGCGACACACATATTCTACAGCGAATACAATCAGCACCCACTCCTCCAGCCTTGAAATCTGTTCGCCCCACTGCGCTTTGACACCATCGATGGTGCCAATCATGGAGAGTAGCACCGCCAGCATAATAACCATTAACATCACCGCATTGGTAACCTTTCCACGCCTCGAATGTACATCAAACAGAAATGAGTTGAGTAATTTTCGAACGCCGCGCAGTTCGGCCTGGTGATCCAGCGCGGCATGCATGTCGGTTTTTATCTTTTCCATATAGACGCCCTGTTAATTAGATAGTCATGTCGTACAAGCAAATACCCTGCCACCTCAGCATGCTTCCGTTGCAGAGCTGCTATTCCTGACTCTTTTAGGAAACGCTGAAAAACCACATCCAATTAATCATAGGCGCACTCGCCTTACAGCGTTTGACATCAACCCAACCACTCCTATAATGCGCCGCCCTTGCAAGGCAAACTCCCTGTATTCACGAGTATATAGCGGCGCTGCCAGAACCACTGCAAAGATGGAGTAGTTATGTCTACCTGGACTGTTCGCCCCGGCGATATTGAACGTAAATGGTTTGTTGTTGATGCCAGCGATCTGGTGCTTGGCCGTCTGGCCACGCAGATTGCCACCGTGCTGCGCGGCAAACACCGCCCCGAGTTCACCCCGCATGCGGATTGCGGCGATCATGTGATTGTGATCAATGCTGAAAAGATTCGCGTCACCGGCAACAAGGAGAGCGATAAAGTATATTATCATCACACCCGTTTCGCCGGCGGCCTGAAAAGCATTACGCTGGAAAAACAGCGCGAAAAACACCCGGAGCGCATCATTGAAGCCGCCGTCAAGGGCATGATGCCGAAAGGCCCGCTGGGTCGCTCCATGCTGAAAAAACTGAAGGTTTATGCCGGTGGCGAGCATCCGCACGCCGCCCAGAAACCTGAAGCAATGCAGCTCTAAGCAATTTAAAACCGAATTAAGGGAAAGAATACAATGGCAGAAACAGTTTATCGCGGCACAGGCCGCCGCAAAAGCAGCGTCGCCCGCGTCATGATCCAGTCCGGCAGCGGTCGTGTTCTGGTCAACGGACGCGATGTGGAGAATTATTTTCCGGTTGAAATCATTCGTCAGCAGGCCCTGCTGCCACTGAAAGAGACCCAGCTTTCCGGCCGCATTGATGTTCGCGTCAATGTCTTCGGCGGCGGCGTCTCCGGTCAGGCCGGCGCGCTTCGCCATGGCCTGGCTCGCGCACTGCTGGCCTATGATTCCGGCCTGCGTCCGGCTCTGAAAGCCGCAGGCTTCCTGACCCGCGACGCCCGCAAGGTTGAACGCAAAAAGGCAGGCCTCAAAAAAGCCCGTCGCGCACCGCAGTTCTCCAAGCGTTAAGCTTCGATATTTCGGCAAAAAAGGAAGGCGTCACGCCTTCCTTTTTTTGTGCCCGCAGCCAGCGCCTGACGACCTTTCCAGTCAATGCTTGGCAAGCTTCCGGTAAGCGATAGGCTTCGCCATCGACTTTCCAGCACATGAGACGGAGCACCCATTTGACCATATCGAAGTTCGCACCTGAACGATTTCGCAGCCCGGCATACCTGAATGTAATAGATGACGCCGCCGCATCTGAAAAACTGTTCATCAACAGCACCTGCCTGCAGAACCTCAAACATGAAGGGAAAATGGGCTTTCCCCTGGAAATTTGCGGCCTGCTCATCGGCGTTTTGGAAAATGACGGATGGCATGTGAGCGGCGTGCGCCCTGTCGCCAACCTGAACAGCGATCGGGCTGCCGATCGTTTTCAGCTTGATCCGGCCGGCTATCAGCGCATTGACCGCGAACTGCGCGATTCCGGAGATGAAATTATCGGCGTCTATCACTCCCATCCCGACTGCCCCGCCAAGCCTTCCCCAACCGATCTGAATAGCGCCTGGGAGGGATTCATCTATCCCATCATCAGCGTCTGCGACGGGGTCGCCGTGGATGTGCGCTGCTGGACAGTCAACGCCTCCGGCGAAGCCTTTATGCCCGTCGATATTGTGGAGACAGCATGAAAAGCCTGAACTTTTCGCATCAAATGCACGCGGCAACGCGCTTTGCCGCAATTTTCACCATACTGACTGTTTCGGCCTGCGGCGCGCACAAACCGCCGACGCACAATCATCCCACTGCATCAGCGCCAACACCCCGTACTGCGCAGCCGCTTCGCAAGCCTGTACAACTGCAAAACTTAAGCCCCGGCTTTCTATTTCTGGCCGCCGACAAGGCGCTGAAGGAGGGTAACCATGCGCTCGCCATTCAATTTCTCCAGGCGCTGGTCAAAAAAGACCCGCACGCCATCGATCCGCACATTCAATTAACCCGGTTGCTGCTGGAACACGACCAGCCTGAACAGGCGGCTGCGCATCTGAACATGCTGCTGGCGTCGCCGGAACTGACAGCCACGCAGCGCCAACAGCTGCAACTGGCGCAAATTCGCCTCTACCTTGAACAAGGAAAAAAAGACAGGGCGCTGGCAGCCGCCAATAGCTTTCTGAAGGCGCACCCGACCGATATTATGGGGCGTAATATTCAGGCAAAAATTCTGGCCAGAGAAAAACGCTACAGCGAAGCGCTGACGGCCATCGCATCCGCCATCCGCATCAAGGAACTGCCTGAGTTTCGGCTCCTGCAGGCGCAACTGCTGATCAAAAGCGGCGATTTTATCACGGCCAGGAAGGCTCTGCTGCGCGTGCAAAAGCTCGCCCCCGATGATGAATCGCCGGTGCTGATGCTGAGCACGCTGGCAACCAGGAACAACCATGCCGACCGAGCTGAAAAGCTGTTGCGCGCTTTTATCGCCAAACATCCGGACGCACTGCGCGTCAACCTCGCGCTGGGCAGATTGCTGATACAGCGAAAACAGCTGTTTGACGCCATTTTGGTCTACCAAAATATCGCCAGAATCTCCGGTGATAACAGCGCCATCCTCAGGCAGTTGGGCATGCTCTATTTTCAGAACAAAAACTACGCCGAAGCAGAAAAAACCTTCCGACATCTGGTTGATCGCCACCCCGATGACATGAACCGTTTCTATCTGGCCGCCAGTCTGGAGGCGCAAGGCAAGAGCGCTGAAGCAGAAACACTTTACGCCCGCATTGATCGCACCTCCCCTCTGGCCATTGAAGCGCAGGTTCGCCTGGCATCGATAGAAATCAACCGTGATGAACTGGAACAGGCCAGCAAGCGGTTGCAGCAGGTGATCAAGGCGCAGCCCGAACACCTGGATGCTCACATGATGCTCTCATCGATTCGCGTGAGCCGCAAGCAGTACCAGAAACTGCTCGATGAGACAGAGCCTCTGATGGGCGTCAGCAAACTGCCGTCGCAAATTTTATTCAACCGCGCCATAGCCCTTGAACATTTCAAACGCTATGCGCAGTCCGACGCCATGCTCAACCGCATCATCAAACGCTACCCGAACCATTCGGAAGCATTGAATTTTCTCGGCTACTCCTACGCGCTTCGAGGCGTTCATCTGAAGCAGGCCAGGGTTTTGATTCAGCGCGCCCTGCTCCAGAAGCCGAACGATGGTTTTTATCTGGATTCGCTGGCCTGGGTCTATTACAAAAGTGGCGACTATGCCAAAGCCGCACAGACCCAGCGCCAGGCGCTCAAACAGGTGCCCGACGATGCGGTGATGCATGAACACTATGGCGATATATTGTGGCGAAACGGTGACCTGAAAGGCGCTCGCACAGCATGGCGTCAAGCCATCGACATGAAATCCGAACACCCTGAACTGCTACGACAGAAGATCGCATCAGGACTGAAACTAACCAAATGAACAGCGCGGCGCGACTGCGCTGTTTGCGAGCGCTCTGCATCGCATTGGCGTTGGTCATGGCCGGCTGCGCCGCCAGCCACAGAGCGAACATCGGCGAAGCAGTCTCCATTGGCCCCTACCCCGCCTTCACCGGCCGGCTGATTGTCATCGAACCGACCAGACGCTGGCAGGTGTTGCTGTCGTGGCGCGCGACAGCGCCCGATCACGGCTGGTTGCGCATTACCCATGCCGCCACCAACACCATCCTCGAATTGCGCTGGCAGGGCGATGCGATGGAGATGCGCGACAACCGCAACCCGGACTGGCATACCGTGAATCGCGCCCGGCTTGCCGAACACGGCATTGTGATCGCGCCGCAAGAGCTGGCCGCAATTCTGCTGGGGCGTATGCCCGCTCACTTCCACAGCGTTTCAGCCAATCGCTGGAAAAGTACGAATAACGGCAGCATGATTCAATTACAGTGGACGCCGAAAGCCCACCGTTTGATGATGACCGATCTTAAACATGGACGCAAAGCGACGCTGATCATCCAACCATGAACCGACCATTACCAGCGCCTGCTAAAATCAATCTCTATCTGCGCATCACCCGCATTCGCCCGGATGGCATGCATGAACTCGATACCGCCTTCGCTTATACCGATTTATGCGATCTGCTGACGATAACGCCGGCAGATCGGCTGCAGACAAGCTGTTCGCAAGCCCACCTGTCCGGCGATAATAACCTCGTTCACAAGGTTCTTGCCGCCTTTCAGGAAAAGCACGGCATTACGCAGGGCTTGTCCGTGCATATTGAAAAACATATCCCCGAGCAGGCTGGTCTGGGTGGCGGCTCATCCGATGCCGCCACCGCGCTTATGGCGGCCAACCGGCTGTGGGGCGTTCATGCAGGTCGGACGGAACTGATCGATTTCGCCACGCCCTTCGGCGCCGATATTCCCTGCTTTCTATATGGACAAGCCAGCCTGGCGCACGGCATCGGCGAGCGTATGCAGGACTACCCCCAGACGCTGCCAGACCGGGCCCTGTTGCTGACACGCCCCGCCGGCGGGCTCTCCACAGCCGAAGTATTCGGCCATTTCGATGCATCGCATCATTCGGATCGTACATTGACCGCCCCCGAAGCGCTGGATACCATCCGCCGCGATTCGCCGCAGCTTGCTGATAACAAACTGGCTGATAACGAACTGGCCAACAACGATCTGGAAGCAAGCGCCTGTGCTCTTAATCCGGGACTCGCCAGATTGCTTCAGGCGCTGCGCCGGTATTCCGGTCAGGTCTGGATGAGCGGTAGCGGATCGGCCTGCGTGGCGCTATTTGAGCAACAGGGCGAAGCAATTAGCACAGCCGCATTGCTGCAGCAGCAACAGCTGGCAAGCTGGTCGCATGTCGGGCGTATCGTACGTGCGCATCCGATGTTAGAGACACTCTGAAAAACGACGTCCATGTAGTTTTTCAGCACGAAAAGGAAAAAGTGCGATTTTTCCTTTTCTCACAAAAATTGGGACGTAGCCAAGCGGTAAGGCAGCGGGTTTTGATCCCGTCATGCGCAGGTTCGAATCCTGCCGTCCCAGCCATTCATGGCTGCCATCGTCATCAGGCTGGCAGGCGTACAAATCGGGTGCCACCAGCATCCACAGGAGGGAACTGAGATGTTCCATCAAAAAATGCGGCTGTTTTCAGGCACATCGAATCCGACTCTGGCGCAGGCAATTTGCGATCATATCGGCCACCCGAAGGGCGATCTCTATTTTCAGCGTTTCTCCGACGGCGAAATCTTCCTGCAGGTGCGCGAGACTATTCGCGGTCAGGACGCCTTTTTTATCCAGAGCACCAGCAAGCCGGCCAACGCCAACCTGATGGAACTGCTGATTTTTATCGATGCCGCCAAACGCGCATCGACGCGCAACATCTGTGCGGTGATCCCCTACTTCGGTTATGCCCGTCAGGATCGCAAGAGCGCCGGCCGCACGCCGATTTCGGCCAAGCTGGTCGCCGATCTGATCACCCGCGCCGGCGCCACCCGCGTGCTGACGCTCGATCTTCATGCCACCCAGATTCAGGGGTTCTTCGATATTCCGGTGGACAACATTTTCGCCATCCCGCTGTTCGCCAAAGATATCGAAGAGCGCAACCACCTCGATGATATTATGATTGTTTCACCCGATGTCGGCGGCGTGGTGCGCGCCCGGGCGCTGGCCAACCGGCTGCATGTAGATATGGCCATTGTGGACAAGCGCAGGCCCGCCCCCAATGTCGCCAAGGTGATGAATATTATCGGCGATGTCAGCGGCAAGCACTGCATCCTGATCGACGATATGGTGGACACCGCCGGCACGCTGTGCGGCGCGGCCGAAGCGCTACTGGAGCACGGCGCCACCAAAGTCAGCGCCTATGCATCACATGGCGTGCTATCCGGCCCCGCCGCCAAGCGCCTGGCCGACTCCACCCTGTTTGAACTGGTCATCAGCGACAGCATTGCGCAGCCGAAAAAGGTCATGAAATCCGGCAAGGTGCGCATTATCTCCATCGCCCCGCTGATGGGCGAAGCCATCACCCGCATCTACGACGGTCGCTCTATCTCCAGCCTCTACGAGTAATAATCAATTTGATTTGCTCTGATTCAAATTAGCGCGCATGGACATTTTCCACCCCGTGAAATGAAACATATCACAGCGTGGAAAACACCCATGTAACCGCGTGCTTTGTTTCATTTAACTGAAACCATGTGTTGACAAACCTGCGTTGACACACATGGAAAAACATCTTTGGTCTGGACTATTCATCAACACTTCTGCACCTTTGAATGTAACATTTCGGCACATGTCCGGACACCGTCAATAGACAGCGTCATACCCCATGCTGATGATTCGCCGCCTGATGAATGAGATGCATATTGAATCTGCTTATATCGTTAAAAACCGTTGGCTATGGCTGCTGCCTGCCGCTGCGGTTTTCTATTGCCCGATCCATCACTGAATCATCACCGGTTCGTCACGATAACCATCACAATAGAGCAATCGCGGAAACGTCTTCGCAATTGCCTGAGCTTTCTTTCAAACTCTGACGATTACTGCGACTGATCGTTTCCGTGTTTGCTCCTGAAAAGGAGAAAACATGGGTTTCACAAATTCTACACAAGATGGCCGATCAGCACTGACTGGTATGACGCTGGCACTGCTGGCAGCGCTCTTTTTCTCCATCAAGGCGATTTTCGTCAAGCTGGCCTATCAATACGGGGTGGATGCCATCACCCTGCTGACGCTGCGCATGAGCTTTGCCCTGCCGGTTTTCATGGTAGTGGCGATCATCGAACAGCGTAAAGCAGGCGTGCAACCGATTACCCGCCATCAAGGCATGGCGATGATCGGACTTGGATTGATCGGTTACTACCTGGCCAGTATGCTCGACTTTGTCGGGCTGCAATATGTGTCGGCAGGCATCGAACGGTTGATCCTGTTTCTATTTCCTACCTTTACCGTATTACTCTCCATGCTGTTTTTGGGGCGAAATGTAAGCCGGATTGAAATCGGGCCGCTGGTGCTGAGCTATCTCGGCATTGCGCTCGCAGTGCAGCAGGAGATATCGCTCGATGGTGAAAACAGTCTGTTGGGTGTTCTGTTCATCTTTGGCAGCACGCTGGCTTATGCCGTTTACCTGATCGGCAGCGGCGAGTTGATCCCGCGTATCGGTTCCATGCGTTTCATGGCTTTTGCCATGGTGGTTTCATGTCTGGCTGTGATCGGGCAATTCATCATCAGCAGGGATATCACGTCTCTGGATCAGCCGCTTGAAGTGTATGGATACGGTCTGGCGATTGCTCTATGCTCTACAGTTCTGCCTGCATTCATGCTGGCGTCGGCGATTCACAGAATTGGTGCATCGCACACCGCCATTATCGGCGGCATCGGCCCGGTGGCGACGATTGTGTTGGCTGTGATATTCTTGGACGAATCAATGAGCGGTCTGCAGATCGGCGGCGCAGTGCTGGCGATTGCCGGTGTATTGCTTCTCGGAATGTTCAGCCGCAGATGATACGGATGCGCTGCGATGTTTCGCAGCGCATTTATACACCCAGCGGTTCATTTTTTCGGGAATATCTTCAGGCAGCGTGGTGGATACACCCTCCAGCCGCCCCATCACGCGCAATTGCGCGGAATAAAAAACCGCATCATCAAACGACGCAGGAACGGCATCAACATATCCCATTCCGGGATCCAAAAATGTTTACAGTACAACACATCGATAGTGAAGCGGTATTGTGGCTTGATCGAATCGCCCGGCCTATCCCGCCAGTTGGGAAGTAATTGAAATTATTTCATATTAATTCCCATAACATTTCCCTCCCGGTATCTTTTGTGAGGTGTGAAATCGAATTTGAATACGACGATTTGATTACGCCTCATCCACCTTCTTTCTCAGGGCTTTGATACGGCTGCGTTTGGATTTGCTTTCCAGGCGGCGCTTGATGGCGTTGCGGGACTGGCGGGTGGGGCGTCGTTTTTTGGGTATGATGCCGGCCGCCCTGATCAGTTCCCTGAGACGATTCAGCGCATCCGCCCTGTTTTGATCCTGACTGCGGAACTGCCGGGCTTTGATGGTGATGATGCCATCGCTGCTGATGCGCTGGTCGCTGCGTTGCAACAGCCGTGTTTTGTAAAGCTCCGGCAACGACGATGCATGAATATCAAAACGCAGGTGAATGGCGCTGGAAACTTTGTTGACGTTTTGCCCGCCCGCGCCCCGGGCGCGGATGGCGTGCATGTCAATTTCGTCATCGGGAATGGTGAGCGTGTCGGTGATTTTCAGCATGGGGGCAGCTCAGTCGGGCTGAAATTCCCGGTTGGAAAAGCGATCCGCAGCGGTGATCTCTTTATAGATAAATTGCGGGGTTTTTCCTGCATAAACAGAGTCAGTGAGCCACTTCTCTTCGGCCTCGATATCGGCTTCGGACACAGCCATGCTCCATACCCCCTTTTTGCCCTGATAGGAAAAATCGGGCAGCCAGCGGTAACCGCGCGCTTTCAAATCATCCTTTTTCTCAAACGGGGCGCGAAAGGCAAAAAAGCGACGGCTCTTTTCCCTCGCGCCGGCCAGCAGTGCAGCCATCGTCAGACTGCCGGAGTTGGGCAGGGTGCGGGTCAGGATATGCAGTGTGGCCTGAGCATCATTGACAGCACGATGACCATCAAAAAAGAAGCCGAGTTTATAGGCGATATAGTCCAGTTTCAGACTGGAAATATCTTCATCCATCCAGGCAATGCCATTGAATGTGCAGGCCCAGTTGGCCTTGCTGGCCACGGGCAATCGCCGCTCCAGCATCTGGCGATCAAAGGCGGCATTATGGGCGATAATCAGGTCCGCTTTTTCCAGCCAGGTATTGGCCGTATCCTCATCCAGGTGCTGACCTTTGACCATATCATCCGTGATGCCGGTAATCTGTTTGACGATATCGGACAGCGGCTCGCCGGGGTCTTCAAACGCGTCATAGGTGTGCAGAATGTTGTAGATACAACCGGAACCGGCGTCGTATTCAAACGCCACAAAACCCAGTTCGATGATTTTATCCTTTTCCGTATCCAGCCCGGTGGCTTCGGTATCGATGACAATACCGATACGCGGCGTCTGTGGCGCGCCCGGCCAATAGCGCTCAGGCGCTTTGAGGCGCCGAATGACCCGGTATTGGTCGGAGCGTTGCAGATATTCAATGGCTTCGGCTTCATTCATATTCTTTCTCCCTCAAAACTGGCATCGCGTTTTTATGAAAGGGGGCGGGTTTCTATCCACGCTCTGCCCATCTGTTCAGCGACCAGATGCAGACGTTTATCCCGCGTCCACAGACCGCGTGCATTGCTCAAGGCGACAGAGGCCAGCAGGTGGATATCAATATAGCCGACGCCTCTACCCATCAATACGTTTTTTTCGATATAGAGAAGCGTTTCATCATGTGTTGCAAGCGCTGCCGCCGGCAGCTCTTTTAGCAGAGACAAAATAGTCTTCCGATGCTTGATATTGCCACAGGCCAGTTCTCCGATGATAAAGGGGTGGATTAAAACCTTGCTGGCTTCAAGCAGCCTTTCAAGCTCTGGTTCCCGCTTGCGGAAATGGTCAATCCAGACGGAAGTATCGACAAGAATCATGGCTGTTTCAGCTTTGGCGACGTGGAATAATATCCAGTTCAGGCTCCGAACCGCCCAGTTGCGCCAGCCTGCGAGCGCTTTCCCGTTCGACCAGCGCTTTTAAGCCTTCGCGAACCAGTGCGGATTTTTCTTTCACACCGGTCAGACGAAAAGCCTTTTCAATCAACGCATCATCTAAATTCAACGTCGTTCGCATTTGAAACTCCCGCGTGTACAAGTTACTGCATCAAATTGTACATCATTCGA
>JALUYG010000163.1 GCA_027013105.1 Mariprofundus sp. | reverse complement strand
TTCGTTGCGCTTTCGGCAGCGAGGTCGAGATTGATATCACTGATCGGGTGGCAGAGGCAATTGATTTAAGCGCACGCAACCACTATACACTGATTGTCTCCGATCTGAATCTGCCTGATGGATCGGGCATTGAACTAATTCTGGCCTGTAAGCAGCGCCAGCAGTGTTGTCCTTGCATTGTTTCTACTATCTATTCGGATGACCAACATCTCTTCCCGGCGTTGCAGGCAGGCGCCGACGGTTATCTGCTGAAAGATGATGAGGCGGAGGATATTGCCGAGATGCTGGAGCATATTTACCAGGGTAAACCACCAATCTCCTCGCAAATCGCTTCAAGAATTCTGAAATATTTTCAGTCCGGTAGTGGGCGCGAGGATCGCCACACTGCATTAACACCCCGGGAAAAGGAGACCCTGATCTATATCTCGAAGGGGATGACCTCCAGAGATTGCGCAGAATTGATGGATATCAGCCCGAATACAGCCTCGGAATATATCAAGAATGTCTATAGAAAACTTGATATCCACTCCCGCGCCGAGGCAGTTTCTGAAGCCATCAGGATTGGGATTACCTAGAGAAGCCCTGTGTGGCTGAAACTTGACGGACTTCTAGTTAGACGTATAATTATGGTTAAGATTGCACGTCAGGAGGTTTAAATGCAGACTAAACTGACACTTAGGCTGGATGACTTGCTTATTCAACAAGCTAAAACCTATGCAAAGCAACATGGCAAGTCTCTTTCTCAAGTTGTATCCGGTTACTTTCAGGTATTGACTAAAGAGGTGGAGAAGGTTGATACGCCGCCAATGACCAAATCGTTGATTGGGATTCTGGATGGCCATCATGATATAGATGTGAGTGATTATAAAAGGCATTTAGAGGAAAAGTTTCTTTGAAAGTCTTGTTTGATACGAATGTCATTCTTGATGTGCTATTGAACCGGAAAAAGTTTGTTGAGACCTCAGCAAATCTTGTAGGTTTGGTTGAAAGAAAAAAAATTGATGGTTATCTATGTGCCACCACGATAACGACACTGGATTACCTCATATCAAAGGCGGTTGGTAGAAAACAAGCCAAAGTTGAAATACGAAAATTGTTGGCGCTTTTTGAAATTGCTGAAGTCAACGCAATGGTGCTGGAGCTATCCATGCATTCAACATTTACAGATTTTGAAGATGCAGTTCAATATTATTCCGGGGAGTGCCAGGCCATAGACTGCATCGTGACCAGAAATGCGAAAGATTATAAAAATACGAAGCTGCCTGTTTACGATCCGGAAGAGCTATGGAAAATAGTTGAAGTGATCCATTGAGTGCGACGCTTTTGTTCCGTACGAACCATCGGTTTTCGCGCCCATGCATGGGCGCTCTGATGAGTTTGCCAGAAGTCATCAATGTTAACTGACTGGCATCATGCCGTGGCGCATGTGGATTGCGATGCCTTTTATGCATCCTGTGAAACGGCGCGCCATCCCGAACTGAAGGGGCGGCCGGTCTGCGTGCTCTCCAGCCAGAATGCGATTGTGGTGGCCAAGAGTTACAGCGCCAAAGCGATGGGAATCACCACCGGCATGCCGGTATGGGAGGCGCGCAGGCTGGCGCCGCAAGCGGTTTTTCTGGCTGCCGATTTCCGCTATTACGGCCAGATGTCCGACAAGGTGTTCGCCATTCTGCGCAGTTACACGCCCGAGGTTGAGATCTACTCGATCGATGAGGGCTTCATGGATATGAACGGCATTCGCAGCCTGTGGCGCAAATCGTTCGGCCAGCTGGCCGACGATATCCGCCAGCGCATCTGGCAGCAGACGGGCATTACTGTGTCCGTCGGCATGGCCAATACGCGCACGCTGGCCAAGATGGCTTCCGAATCCTGCAAGCCGAATGGTAGCCGTATCGTGCCGGGCAAGCGGATTGAGCCGTTTCTGGCCGCGATGGCGGTGACCGATATTCCGGGCATCGGCCGCAACAGGGGCGCACTGCTGCACAAGTTCAATATCCGCACGGCACTGCAGTTCGCCCGGCTGGATGATGCCTTGATGCAGCGGCTGTTAGGAAGCGCCGGCCTGCAGCTGAAATATGAACTGTCGGGGCGGGTCGTGTGGCCGTTGAGGCTGAAGCCGGAGCTGCCGAAGAGCGTGGCGCGCACCGCGTCGATGGGGCGGGTGACGCAGGATCGGCAGCTGGTGATGGCTTATCTGAGTTATCATGTCATGCGGCTGGTATCCGATCTGGTGGCCAAACATCTGCTGACGAAGGATATCTACCTGTTTCTGACGCTGGCCTCATTCGAGCGCTGCGGCGCCCGCCTGCCGCTGGCGACGCCGACCAACAGCCTCAAACGGGTGATGGATGCGGTGAAGCAGGGGTTCGGGCGGCTCTACCGTGACGGCATGAAATATCGCGGTTGCGGCGTGGTGGCGAACCGGATCAGCCGTGAACAGAGCGCTACCGCCGATCTGTTCGGCCTGATACAGCAGGATACGCGCCAGACTTCGCTGATGCAGAGCGTGAATGCGATCAACCGGAAATACGGCAAC
>JALUYG010000162.1 GCA_027013105.1 Mariprofundus sp. | reverse complement strand
GGTAACGGCGCGCGCTTCGCTTAAAGCCAGCAGGCTGTGATAGTGGTGGGCGGGCGGCTTATGTGAGCCGTCATAGCCTCCGATCGGCTCATTATCGCAAAAACCCTGAACGATGAGCAGGTGGCGAGGTGATTTTGCAAGATATTTCGCCGCCAGCGCATGCAGGGTGCGATGCGTCGCCTCATCGACGACAGCGCGGCCGGAATCAAACATGATGCGAACCCATAATTTTGCGTCCGGTGCAGTTGTCAGTTGCAACTCTTGATTGCGCAGGTTCTCTTTCAGGGAATCCGCTTCGGATTTGAGCTCTGCATTGCGGCTCTGGGCGTCAACTCGCTGTTGTGTCGGCGCATCACCAATGATGGTCGAACAGGCGTTGATCAGGGCGGATGTTAACAGCAGTAGAATGAGTCGGCGCATCAAGTCCCTCAGTGGTGATTTAATCGGTTATTATTCCGGCGATCCGGATTGTAACTGGTGTAGTTCATTCCGTTTTTGCTGTACTGCTTCCCGGAGCGCCGCTGCTTCAGTTTTTAATTCGGCGTTTCTGGACTGTTCGATGCTGCTCTGATCCGCTTCTTGCGGCTCTTCGCCGATGATGCTGGCGCATCCGGATAATGCGATTACAGCCAGTATGGATAATCCTGTTTTCAACATGGGACAGTCCCTCCTCTCAGTGTCTCTTCTTTCGTGGGGCATAGTGCTGCGAACTGCAGTGATCTGCAAGGATTATCGTGTAAAAAAAGCGAGCCTGAAATGTGTCCCGAATTGTTTTTCTGGTATTTCACACTCGATTGCCGTACAATGCGGCCAGCAAGACATGGTTGTTCAAGGTGTTTTATGGCCGATTCGGAAGTTTCTTCTCGATTTTCTCCAGTAACAATCTTAATGAACATGTGTGCATATTAATAGTATTAAATCGAGGAATGTAAAAATGGCAACAGGTACAGTAAAATGGTTCAACGACACCAAGGGTTTTGGCTTTATTGCCCAGGACGATGGTGGTGACGACGTATTCGTACACTTCTCTGCAATTCAGTCTGAAGGCTTCAAGTCTCTGGCTGAAGGTCAGAAAGTGGAATTCGAGATCGAAGATGGTCAGAAAGGCCCTCAGGCTCGTAACGTCATAGCTGCTTAACCACAACTATGTTCGACCTGCACCCCGTCTGAAAAGGCGGGGTGTTTTTTTGTGCTCAGGGGCGCAGGTTATCAGCCATCAACCCCAGTCCGATTCTGCGCGGCACGGCTTTTTGAATGGCGAAGAGCAGACGGTGGCGCCAGCCGGGCACGCAGTAACCGCCGCCTTTTTCCAGCCTGTGCAGGGCGGCATGGATGATGATCGGGATAGGAGTGCGAAAAAACGAGCCGGTGCTGCGCGGCATACCGGAGATTTTCCGGAACCCCGTCGGAGACGGGCCGGGGGCCAGCGTGACAATGCGCAATCGTCCGTCCAGTTCGATTCTGATCGCTTCGCTCCAGTAGGTCAGCCCCGCCTTGGCGGCCGCATAGGTGCTCATGTAGGGCAGGGGATATTCGCCGGCCAGCGAGGAGACATTGATGATAAATCCCTTGTGTCGGAGCAGGGCGGGCAGCAGCGCATGCGCCAGGGCGATCGGCGCCTTCAGGTCGGTTTTGATCACATCGACCTGCGGCACGATGCCGGTCTGCTCAAAGCTGCCCCAGATGCCGAATCCGGCATTGTTAATGAGCCCGACCAGCGGCTCATTCTCGATGCAGGATATCAATTCAGATAAGCCATGCCTGGCGTTGAGATCTGCCAGCGCCACGCGGTGCCTGTCCGGGTGCTTGAGCGTATCCAGCGTCATCTGCAGGCGCGATTTGTCGCGTCCGTGCAGGATCAGACGATAGCCGGCCGGTTCCAGCTGTTTGGCGAATTCCAGGCCGAAACCGCCGGATGCGCCGGTAATCAGTACGCTGCCGGCGGCTGAATCAGGCATGGGCGATGGCGACCATCTTCCGCTGTCGCTGTCTGAAGCTGGCGATTTGGCCGACGCCAACGCTGCTCAGTTCGGTCAGGCATTGCATCATGCCGTGGCCGACCTCAACAGGCGAATGGGCATCCGAGCCGAATGCGAATGGAATGCCCAGCGCCGCCGCCTGGCCGATGATGCGCCGGTGCGGATAGATTTCAGCCACCGGCTTACGCAGGCCCGCCGAAGAAATTTCCAGCGCCGCGCCCGATTGTAACACCGCTTGCAGCATGGCCGCTTCAGCCTGTTGAACATTCTTGTTGTCGGCGTGGGCGCGGTGGCCGAATTTTTTGATCAGATCGGGGTGGCCGATGATATCGAACATGCCGGTTGCAGCGGAATTCGCCACCAGATAAAAATAAGCGATATAGGCGTCTTCAATCCGCCAGTCGTTCCATGTGTCGATGCAGTCGGGATTATCAAAGCCCCAATCGCCGATATAGTGGACTGAACCGATCACATAATCCCAGTCGTATGCGGCGATCATCTCCTCCACATACGGTTCCGTGCCGGGGTGAAAATCCGCTTCCAGCCCGATGCGAATGGTTAAACGATCGGCA
>JALUYG010000161.1 GCA_027013105.1 Mariprofundus sp. | reverse complement strand
CCTGCTCCTCCAGCAGGCCGGACAGAATCAGCCGTTCGGACACGCAGGCTGCCAGCTCTCCGGCCATCCAGACCAGCGGCGCTGCCAGAATATTGGCCACGACCAGATCGAATTGTTGCGACGGCGGCGTATCGGCCAGTTGCACCTGCAGCGTCACATTGTTGATGGCGGCGTTGGCGATGCAGGCCTCCACCGAATCCTGCTCCATATCAATCGCCAGCGCCGATGCCGCTCCGAGCTTCAGCGCCGCAATGGCCAGCAGGCCGGAACCCGCCCCCATATCGAGCAGGGTTTCCGGCCGATGGCCCGCGCAAATCCGTTCGATGGCTTCCAGACAGAGTCGCGTGGTCGGGTGGGTGCCGGTGCCGAAGGCCATGCCGGGATCGAGTACGATGTCGATGCGCCCGTCGCCCGGCGCTCTGCAGAATGACGGCCGTACCCACAGAGATTGCCCCACCGGCATGGCCCGCCACTCTTTTTGCCAGGCCGTTTCCCAATCCTGTTGTGCCAGCGTATTCAATACAATCTCATCGGCGGCCACGCCCTGCCGGACTATTGTCGCGCTGATCTGTTCCCGCAACGGCTGTTCTCCGCCGTCGATATTGAACCATGCCACACGCTCGGTAAACGCCGAATCGGCATCGGTTTCTTCGGCCTGACCGATGGCTTGCAGCGCGATTGCAAGCGCATCAAAAGCCTCTTCGCTCAGCGCCGTGGCCGGAATTCTCAGCTCCAGACATTTTGATCCTTGCATCTTTGCCGCTCCTTCTATCCAATACAGCCTCCTTGCAACATGAAGCAGATCGTGTCGCCAAATGTTTTTCCCGCGCGCCACGGCCGATCCATCTTGCAACAGATGCAAACCATACACGTCAGGGAGGGCGATTTCCGGTGCAACACTCTTCTACATACCGCATGCGGGTCAAAGAGAATCTCCGCATCACTGCGCCGGAGTGCCGGGATACCGTTGTCAAACTGACGCTGGAACCGGTTAACGGGAAGCTCTCCTCGTTCCTGCCGGGGCAGTTTGTGCTGATCGGATTGCCTGGGCTGGATGATCCCGCACCCGGATATTTTGCCATGGCCTCCGCTCCGGATCATCCGGAGGTGTTTGAATTTTATATCAAGGATGCCGGGCCGCTCTCCTCATACCTGTGCAATATTGAAGTCGGCAGACAGCTCGAAGTGGAAGGGCCGATGGGCAGAGGCTTCGACTTGCGGCCATTTAAGGGCGATGACGTCTGCCTGATCGGCGTCGGCACCGGCATTGCTCCGCTGCATAGCGTCTGCCTCAATATTGTTCGACACCGTCAGGATTATGGTCGGGTGGTGATCTTCGCCGGCTTTCTCACTGAAATGCACCAGTTGCTGACCGATGAACTCGAAGAGCTGGCGAAATACGATATCGAGGTCTCCGTATCGCTGGAGATGGGGCATGATAGCTGGGACGGGCCGATCGGTTATGTCCAGCATGCGCTGGAGGCTGACGGACTGGATGGTTCCCATGCAGTGGCCTGTCTGGCCGGTATGAGCGCCATGGTGGACGCCTGTACGCAAACCTTGCAGAATCTCGGCTTTGATGACAGCCGCATTCTGCTCAACCATTGACGCCATGGCGTTTGATCAAGACGCCGCCGACTCCCTTTTATCCAGCCAGGCCCGTCATGCCGCGCCCGAAACTTTTGCGCTACCGCTGATTGCGCTCGATATCGGCATGAAACGCATCGGCGTGGCCGTGTGCGATCGTATGGCCTATTCGTGCCGAGGCATCGCCTGCCTGCAGCGCCGCGATCAGGGCTGGCCGCAACAGTTGCAGAAACTGGCGCTCGAATATGGCTCCCGAGGCATTGTGGCGGGACTGCCGAAAAACATGGATGGCAGCGAAGGCGTGCAGGCGGCAGATGCGCGCGCCGCTGTGCGGGAACTGACGCAGAGCTGCCCGCTGCCGGTGCTTTTTCAGGATGAGCGCTTATCAACATGGACAGCCAAAGATCGCCTGTTCGCGCAGGGATTGAGCGAGAAAAAAGTGAAGGCGAAGCTCGATCAGACGGCCGCTGCTGTGATCCTCGAAGATTTTCTGTCGGCGCACCCGGAGTTGAAAGCATGAGTGAGATTCTGTTCGATGACGATGCCGTGCAGATCGCACTGGATACGATCAGCGCCCATATCCACAGCGCTGCCATGGATGGTGCGGAAGTTGACGGCGCTGCCGATGTGGAAATCTGTCTGGTCGGTATTCAGCGCGGCGGCGCCAAAGTGGCCGACGCCATCCAGCAGCGGCTGATGCAGCGCGGAGCAACCCTCTATCGGGGCAACCTTGATATCAGTTTCTACCGCGATGATCTCGACACTGTCGGCCCCAATCCCGAAGTTCACCCTAGCGAGTTGCCGTTCGATATCAGCGGCAAAGATATCTGGCTGATTGATGACGTGCTCTATACCGGCCGCACCATTCGCGCGGCCATGGATGAATTGTTCGACTACGGCCGGCCCGCCGCAATTCGGCTGGCCGTGCTGGTGGATCGCGGCGGTCGACAGTTGCCGATCCGGGCC
>JALUYG010000160.1 GCA_027013105.1 Mariprofundus sp. | reverse complement strand
CAAGGTCGTGGCAGTGGGCGCAGGATATGGAGTTGTCATGCGACAGGCGCGCCTCAAAGAACAGCCGCTTACCCAGTGCAGCCTTCGCATGATTCACCTTGAGCGAGTAGAGCGGTTGAAGCGGCTCATGCGAGAGATCGAATGCATAAGCAGGAGAGGCCATAAGCAGCAGCAACACCAAAATCGACACATTCAATGGCCACCTCCCCGGCTTGATACCATTCGCAGCTTTGTCATGACAGGCGAATTTCAAATGGTACGAAACTTGCAGGGGGGGCAAGAGGATATTCACTTTTCAAACTGCCCATGTCGCTAGCGATAATGCCGGCCCTATTGGGGGCGAGCCAATGAACAAGCGGGGGCGCTAGCGATGAATTGTCCAGATTAAGTGTCGATCAGCCGGGTGCCAGCCCGTTTTCATGAATGTTGGCTTCTATCTGCGTTCATCTGCGTCTATCCGCGGTTCCGTGCCTATGGTTCACGCCTGATCGATCGGGTAACCGGCTTTGATCCAGGCCATGGTGCCGCCTTCGATGTTGATCAGGTTGCTGCGCCCGCACTGGCGCGCCAGATAATCGGCCGCCTGCGCCGAACGAGCGCCGGAGCGACAGATCAGGAACACATCGCCCTGCTCAGGGAATTCATCCACGCGCGCCATCAATGTATTCAGCGGCACCAGCTTTGCGCCCGGCACATGGCCTGCCTTATATTCTTCGGGCGAGCGCACATCGATAAGCTGAACGGTTTCACCTTTCTCTTTTGCCACCAGCCAGCGCGGATACAATTCATTGACATTCATTGTTTTAAACATTTATTTCTCCACCGGGTAGCCGGCTGCCTTCCATGCATCGAAACCACCCTTGATATTTTCAATATTGTTGTAGCCATTGCTGGCCAGCAGTTTGGAGGCCCGCGATGAGCGACCACCGGATTTGCAATAGACATACACCTGTTTGTCGTGCGACACTTCACTGAGGCGCTTTGCCAGTTGCTGCACAGGAATCAGTTTCGCCCCTCTGATATGACCTTCGGCATACTCTTCGGGCGTACGTACATCGAGCATCATAAACGGAATCATCGATGTCGCGCCCTGCTGCCAGTGATCGTGAGCGTGTTGGATCGTAGCGTTTTCATAGCCGTCCGCACTCTGCTCGCCCATGCCGCATGCCGCTGCCGCCAGCGGCATCACAATCGCGATCGCTGCAAGCATCATCAATCGTTTCATTTTACTTCTCCTTTTATCGACTGCGCCATTATCCTTCTCCCACCTTATAGCCTCCCCGTAGAAAAATTGGGATTCAGTGGGATTTCTGATGCGCCGAATGTTCTGAACAGCATCCACCCTGCCATGCAGACAAGCATGACACTGAACGCTTTTTGCAAATGTACGGGTGAATACCTGGTCGAAACCCAATGACCAACCCATATTCCCACAGCGGCCAATACCACAATCAACATGGTTGGCTGCCATGCAATATCCAGATTATTGGCATATCGAAGCGCCGCCACCAATGAACTGGAAGCAATTAACATCAGCGAATGCGCCACCGCAGACTGATAATTCTCCACGCCGAGCATCAATAACAGTGGAACGATCAGAAAGCCGCCACCTATACCCAACAACCCTGTAACCAGGCCGGTTACAATGCCTGCCAGAAAGGAATAGCGGCAATCGCAAGGGGTGGTTTTGGCGTGAGCAATCATATTTTCCATTCGCTCACTATGCATCCACCATGCGACAAATAGCATCAGGCCGACAAACAATATGGTCTGCAACTCACTGGAAATATGCAGGCCAATGCTTGCTCCCAGGAACCCGCCAAGCATGCCGCCTCTGGCAAAGAAGCGATGCAAACGCCACTCAATCAATTTCCAGCGTTTGTTTTGTAGCAGTGCAATCAGGCTAACGGCGGCGACAATAATCAAGCTTGTGGCAACCGCCTGTTTGAGTGGCATGCCGACTCCGAAACTAAGCAGCGGAATGGCGATCATTCCCCCGCCTGCGGCAAACAGGGAGAGCACCAGGCCAATCAAGGGCGCCGCAAGCCACAGAGAAAGACTCATAGACTCAATCGCCAGACTGGACGGGCAAGCCTGCGCTCTGCCATGATCCCATGCCGCCGGAGAAATTGTACACGCTGGAAAATCCGGCTTTGGCCAGCCTGGTCGCCGCCATGGCCGAGCGATTGCCCGATGCGCAGATCACCACCACTGGCTTATCCTGCGGAATTTCATGCATGCGGCCGGCCACCTCGCCCAGAGGGATATGCACAGCCGCTTTGGCATGGCCCGATTGCCATTCGCCGGGCTGGCGCACATCCACCAGCGTATGCGCCTGATCGCGCATCTGCTGCAGATATTCGCTGGCCGAAATCGTCTTGACGCCAGATAGCCGGGGCGCAATCAGGCGCCGCCACAGCATCCAGCCAACCAGTAAGGCGGCTGCGATATTGAAGGCATGTTGTTGTACGAACTGCAATGGACTACTCCTTTAACCTGGAATTCTCAGTTGGCAGCGTGCAAGCTGCTGACGAGATAATGGTTAAGAATGATATTGAAAAAGGGCAGGCGCAGACGATCTCGTCTTGAAGGGAGAGGGGAGAAGAAACCGCCTGCACCCGCCAACTGGTTACCCTGGAATTCCAGGGTTATCTGTCGCAGCTATGCTGGAAGCCGAGTTTGGACAGGATGGTTTCCATCAGGCACCACTTCGTGATGCCCGACTGCAACAGGTTCGCTCCGACAAAAGCGGTGAACCAGAGCCATGTCGGTTTGCTCAAATCCACGCCGTTATAGCGATATGAGAGATAGAGGCTGAGCAGGATAAAAGTGCCTGCAATAATCCGTATCATTCGTTGAATCGTCATATTTTTTCTCCTTTATTTAAAACTACAACCATCTCACGCCAAGTCGCAAGGTTCGCAAAGAAAACCCATTCCAATATGGTCTTTTTTTTACTTTGCGCCTTTGCGTCTTGGCGTGATACATGCTTTTGACTATGCCTTTTCGCGTTGCCAGAGGTAGTACATCAGCGGCGTGATAAACAGGGTCAGGATCGTGGCGGCCAGGGTGCCGAAGGCCATCGATACGCCGAGGCCTCCGAAAACCGGATCGGTGATCATGATCGAGGTGCCGGCGATCACTGCCAACGCGGTGAGCAGAATCGGACGCGCCCGCACCGCGCCCGCTTCCAGCACAGCTGTTTTCACATCATAGCCCTGCTTGCGATAATCGAGGATAAAATCGATCAGCAGCGTGGAGTTGCGCACCACGATGCCGGCCAGTGCGATCATGCCGATCATCGAGGTGGCCGTGAACGGTTGGCCGGTGATCCAGTGGCCGGGGAAAATGCCGATCATGGTCAGCGCCGTCGGCGCCATCACCAGCATCGGCAGAATCATCTCGCCGTAGTAGGCCACCATCAGCAGATAGATCAGCACCAGTGCGACAATAAATGCCGCCCCCAGATCACGGAACACATCCAGTGTTAAACGCATCTCGCCATCCCAGAGCATGTGGTAGCCGAATGTATCTTCGGGCGTGGTTTTGGTGAAACGCATGCCGCCGGTCTTCAAGTGCGCACCGGGCGCAACCTCTTTACCATCCAGCTTGCCATCCATATCCAGCAGTGAGTAGACCTGCGAATGCTGTTTCGGCTCGGCCATCACGTAGGTCACCTGATGGCCGTCCTTGGTGTAGATCGGTTTGGCCACGAGTGTGCGTTCAATGGTGGAAAATGCCGATAGCGGCACCGGCCCGTTGGCGCCGCTGACATAGATGCGATCCAGATCTTCGGCATGGGCGCGCAGGGCTTTGGGCAACTGCACATGCAACTGCACCTGATGGCGTTCGTTTTGAACATGAACCGCGCCGAAATTGTAGCCGTGCAGGAAATCGCGCAGCGCAGTTTCCACCTGTGCGGTGGCCACGCCCAGTTGCGATGCCTTTTCCTTGTTCACCTTCACATTCAGCTGCAGCTGATCATCGCCAACCGAATCATCGATATCGGTCACATCATAGGTCTGTTCAAACCTGTGGCGCACCTGTTTGGCAATCTTACGCTGAGTCTGATAATCGGGGCCGTAGATTTCCGCCAGCAAGGTGGCGCGCACCGGCGGCCCCGGCGGATCTTCCACCAGCTTGATGCTGGTTTTCGGGTGCGCTGCGATCACTTTTTTCAGCATCTTGCGCAACTGCAACACAATTTCCGCCGACTGAATGGAGCGATCGTGTTTATCGACAAGGTTGACGCGAATGTCGGCCAGATTGGCCCCTTTTCGCAACACCGCGCCGCGCAGCATGCCGTTAAAATCGACCGGGCCGCCTCGCCCGACGAAGGTCTCGTAATCGGTCACCATCGGATGCGTGCGAATCACTTCGGCCACTTCGCGGGCGATGCGATCCGTCTGCTCCAGCGCCGCCCCTTCAGGCAGATCAATGGTGATATTGAAGGTGTTGTTGTTGCCCTTGGGCAGCATCTTCAACTCCACTGCGCCCGGCGTCAGCGGGCCGTTGATGCCGGAGGGCCTGATAAACTGCCAGCCGGGCTCCAGCATTGCTGCGACAAACAGCAGCAATACAACCAGCGAGAAGAGCCTGCGCACCGATTTGGATTCCACCAGCGGCGTGGCCAGACGCATATAGAGCCGATGCACGCCGTCTTTGGCCGATGCATCCTGCTCTTCCATCGTCGCTTCCGGCATCTTCGACGGCAGCCAGCGCTGCGCAATCCACGGCGTGAACATATAGGCGATCACCAGCGACGACGCCATGGCAATCGGCGTATTAAACGGGATCGGCCCCATGTACGGCCCCATCATGCCGGTCACAAAAGCCATCGGAATAAATGCCAGAATCACAGCAATGGTGGCAACAATCGTCGGCTTGCCCGTCTCATTGGTGGCAGCGATAATCAGCGCCGCCTTCTCCTTCAGGCTGGCCGCCCCCCGATGCAGATGGCGGTGGATATTTTCGATCACCACAATGGCATCATCCACCAGCAGGCCCAGCGCCAGAATCAGCGCGAACAGGGTGATGCGGTTGATGGTCTGATCGGCCAGCATGCCGATGGCCAGCACAATAAACAGAATCAGCGGGATATTCATGGTCACAATCGCCGCTTCGCGCCAGCCCAGAAACAGCAGCAGAATCGCAATCACCGTGGCGATGGCGATGCCCAGATGCTCCAGCAGCAGATTCACCGCCGCATTGGCGCGCTCGCCGGAATCGCGCGTGATTGTCACCTGCACGTCATCGGGAATAAAATCGCCTTTCAGTTCGTTCAGCTTGGTCTCAATGCGGTGCGTCACCACCACCGCATTGGTGCCGCGCTTCTTGGCCAGGGTGATGGACACTGCAGGCAGTTCATCCGCACCTGCGCCATGCTGCGCCGCCACCGACTGACCAAAACCGATACGGTGATACTGCTCTGTGGCAGATGGCCCGTCCGTGATCGTTGCCACATCGCGCAAATAGACAGGCTTGTGATCGGCTGCTCCGACAATCAACTGCCCCACCTGACTGGCGCTCTTGATGTAGCCGTCCAGCCAGATATTGCGCTGCTTATTATCCGCAACCAGTGCGCCCATCCTGCCGCCGGCATTGGCGCCGGCCAGCACCCCGTGCAGGTGATCAAGCGTAATATGGTAGGCGGCCATGCGCACCGGATCGAGCTGAATGCGAATCTGGCGATCGTTGCCGCCGATAATATCGGCCACCGACACGCCGTCGAGCGGCGACAGCTGATCGCGCACGCGCTCGGCCAGACGTTTGAGCGATAAACCGTCCATATCGGCCGATGAGAGGGTGATCACCGACACCGGCACATCATCCACGTCCATCGGCTTGACCAGTGGCTCGGATGCGCCAACCGGCAGGCGATCCAGATTATGCATGATACGGTCGTAGAGCTTGACCAGACTGGCCTCTTTATCTTCGCCGACATTGAACATCACCGTCACCACGGCCTGGGAATCGAGCGCCATACCGTAGGTGTGATCCACGCCGGTCATCTCGCGAAGAATCATCTCCAGCGGCCGCACGATCAGATTCTGCACCTCTTCGGGCGACGCGCCCTGCATGCGCACAATCACATTGGCGGCCGGCACATCGATATGCGGATTCTCTTCACGCGGCGTCACCATCAGCGCCAACGCACCGATCATAAAGATCAGGATGCTGATCATCGGCGTGATATTGGTGAACATCGCCGCCTTGCCGAGGCGACCGGCGATATTCAACTTCATGTTTTCCAGCCGGGACTGTTCGGACATTATTGAACCTTGACGCCGGTTTGCAGCGCCGGAGCGCCATGCCATGCGATCACGTCGCCATCATGCAGGCCGGCCAGAATTTCAATGCCGCCATCGCGTTTTGCACCAACACGAACCTGACGGTAATGGGCAATGCCTTTGGCATCGACGATATAGACGCCATGCAGCCCGGCGCGAGACACAATAGCGGCTGCAGGCGCAATCAACGCCTTGCGTTTGCCAATTGAAAAGCCTGCCTGCGCAAACATGCCCGGATGCAGATCGCCATCCTGAATCGCTATCTTGACCAGAAACTGATGCGACACGGGGTCGGCCGCCTCCACCACCTGACGCACGGCGCCACGGATATGCCGTCCGATCGAAGGGATTTCAACATCGACGCTGTCGCCAACATGAATCCGGCTGACAAACTGTTCGGAGACATAGGTGTTGACCAGCAGGCTGGCCGGATCTTCAATGCTCATGATGCCTGCGCCCGGCGATGCCAGATCACCCTTGCTCATGCGCTTCTCCACCACGACGCCGTTGACCGGCGAACGCACCTCTGCATAACCGAGATGGTTGCGCGCCTGAGCGACCCGGGATTTCGCCACCTTGTAACGCAGGCGCACCCGATCCAGTTGCTGTTTGCTGGCGGCATGGGCGCGAAACAGCGCCTCATAGCGCTGTTTATCGGCACGGGCATCGGCCAGATCGGCTTCAGCCTGCACCAGTGTCTGTTTGGCGTTGACCGGATCGATACGCACCAGCACTTCGCCCTTTTTCACCCGATCGCCTTCACGCACCGGGAGCTTGCGAATATAACCGGAGATGCGCGATGTGATCATCACGCGATGGTCGGATGTCACTGAGCCGCTGGTGACATAGCGAGCGGGAATCTCAACAGCTTTCACCGTCAGCGTTTCCGCTTTCACCGTCACCGCCGGCGCTGTTGCCTGCTTGCCGGCATCGTCGCTACAGCCCTGCGCAGCCAATATGGCCAGCAGCGAGATTGCCAGGCCTGTTTTCTTGATCATTGAATCACCCCTTCATCCAGCATCCCCATCGCCAGCAGCAGCGCTGCTCTGGCAATGGTGACGCCGTATGTTGCATTGATACTGGACAGACGCGTCTGGTCCACCAGCGATTGCGCATCGAGCAGATCGGATGTTTTGGTCAGCCCCTGCGCATAGCGCAGCGATTTGATGCGCAGCGACTCTTCGCTCTGCTTCAGCGCCTCGCGCTCGCTCTGATCGCGAACCCTGCTCTCATCGAGCATTCGCCAGGCATTGGCGACTTCATTGCGAATCTGTTGCTTGTGGTCGCTGATTTGCAACTCCAGCGCCGTGAGTTTTGCCTGCGCGGCATGCATTTTCGCCCGGTCGGAGCCGCCGGCGAACAGGTTCATACTCACTGTTGCGCCGATCATGGTGGTGCGGTTTTTTAGCGACAGCGTGGACGCGTTCCACTCCTCGGTCGCAACCAGATTCACATGCGGCAGAAATGCGGCTCTGGTGGCATCTTTACCGGCCTGCAAGGCCTGGTAGGCATGCGTCATCGCCTGCAGATCACGGCGCTCCGCCAATGCTTTGGCCACCGCCTCTTTTAAACTCACCGATGTGTCGGCCAGGCGCGGCTCTTCATGAATCGCCAACTGCGTTGCATCGCTCAATCCCATCACTCGCTGCAATCCTTCAATCGCTTTGGCATAGGTGTTTTTAGCCTGCTTCAATTTCAACTGCGTCCGCAGCAGATGCACATGCGCATCCATCACATCGCTATCGATCAGCACGCCGCGCCGTTGCAGCGCCTTTGTATCCTCATAACGTTTTTTCGCCGCAGCGACGGCTGTCTGCATGGCATCGACGGCCGCATGCGCCTGTCGGCTCTGCACATAGGCCGAGATGGTCTGGAAGATCACCTGCTGGCGCATAAAAACGTGCTTCATGCTGCTGGCCTCAAGCTGCTGATCCGCCCGGCGCTTGCCCGCCCACAGCGCGCCGCCCTGATACAGCGGCATGCTCAGATTCAGGCGCGACTGATAATTGTTGATATACCCCGGATCATTCAACACGGCGGGATTGAACGCCGCAACAGTGATCTTGCGCTGATTCAGCTTGGTGCCGAAGAAGTTACTGGGCGAGTCCGTTCTCATCACGCCGGTCGACAGATCAAGACGCGGCATAAAATGGCCATAGGCCTGATCCTGGCCCGCCCTGGCCTGCTCGACGGCGCTGTTATCGGCAGCCAGCAACCGGTTATGCTGCAGTGCATAGTCCACGCTCTGTTTCAACGTGCTGATTTCTGCTGCATCGGCGCCCGATGCGCACATCAAAAACAGCGTCGCTGCGAACGACCGCAATATTATTACCTTATAATTTACTGATCCTTTAGTGCAAAAAAAGGCCATTACTCCTCCCTGCTGCCAACACCGCATACTTCAGGACAATAAATTCGTCTTAAAGCATGAACCAGATCGGCAAAGGCGGGGTTGGCGATGCGATAAAACACCTGCTGGCCTCGCTTCTCATTTTCGACGATACCCAGCAGACGCATCTTGGCCAGATGTTGAGACAAGTTCGATTGCGCCGCGCCGGTGGCCTCCATCAGCTCATTCACACACATCGGACTATCCAATAACAGACACAATACTGATAGACGCAATTCATGCGCAATCGCACGCAAGCCCTGGCTGGCAACGGTGATTTTTTCTTTTGGTATTTCCTGCATGGGGCGAATTATATTCTGCTTCCATTATATTAGCAATGATTAATTTTTTATTGAAGTTATCGTGGGGGCGCAAAGAGCCCATGCATCATGGGCGTGGTTCCGGGATGGAAGGATTTACATGCTCTTCAGCATGGCTTCGACATCGGCGACGGCCTGCTGCAGGCTTTGCGGGTGCTGGCTGGAGAGGCAGATCTTGCCGCAGGGATCGGGGCCGCAGCGGCCCGGATAGGAGCCGATTTCGACATCGTCATATTGCTGTTGAATGCGTGTCAGCCCGGCAGCGAACAGGCTTTCGGGCAGCGCCACTTCAATTTCATGGCGCTGATAGGGCGTGGAGCCGAAATCATCCAGAATCGAATCGAGCTGCGATGCGAAAATATCCGGCACGCCGGCCAGCACATAGACATTATCGATGCGCGCCCCCGGCGCGATAGTTTTTTCGCAGCGGATCAGCGTCGCCGTCGACGGCACCCGCGTCATACGCCGGCGACCGTCGTTCATGCCTTCATTGCCGTAATATTCCTGCATGAGTTGCACGATAAAACGGTGCTCGATCAGTTCATCGTCAAAGGCGGCGGCCACCGCTTCCATGGTAATATCGTCATGGGTGGGGCCGATGCCGCCGGAGGTGATCACGGCGTCGAACTGATGTCGCAAACGGTTCAGGCCGGCGATAATCGCCGTATCCACATCGGGCACAATGGCAATCTCGGAAAGCTTGCAGCCGCGCGCAAACAGCTTCTGCGCTGCCAGATAGGCATTGGCCTCACGGGTGCGCCCGGAGAGCACCTCGTTGCCGATCACCAGCATGGCCGCTGTCTCGTGTTTCATGCTGAGAGAGTCAGGCGTGAGGCGTCAGGAGTCAAGGGTTAAATGTGAAGCATTCGGGTAAACGCGCGTTGTTTGTTTCTGTTAAGGAAAGGGTGGCGAACAGGCCAACCGGATACGCCTCACCTCTCACGCCTGACGCCTTACCTTTCACCCATCGCTTTGAGTGCGGCGATGCGCGCCTCGGTGCTCGGGTGCGATGCGAACAGATGCATCAGGCCGCTGGATTTGCCATGAATCTTCAGCGTCGCCAGCGCATCTTTGGGCGCCAGCACCGACTGCTCCTCTTCCTCAAGCGGCGCGCTCTGATGGGCCAGATATTCGATTTTCTGCAGCGCCCGGATCATGTTGTCGGCGCCGTAGGCTTTGGCGGCATAGGCGTCGGCTTTGAATTCACGCCGGCGTGAATGCCACATCACCACAATCATGGCCAGAATCGAGAACAGAATCTGCAACACCATATCGACAATAAAATAGAGCATATAATTCATTTCGCCATCGCGCGAACCGGCGCTGGCGACCAGACGGGCGATCATGCTGGCCAGAAAATAGACAAAGGTGTTCATCAACCCCTGCAGCAGCGTGGTGGCCACCATATCACCATTGGATACATGACCCATTTCATGCGCCAGCACGGATTTCAATTCGCTATCCGACAGCGCCATGGCCAGCCCGGAGGAGACTGCCACCATGGAGTTGTTGCGTGACGGCCCGGTGGCGAAGGCGTTGGGGGCGTCATCCCAGTAGACCCACACTTCCGGCATTTTAATGCCGGCGCGCTGGGCCAGTTCGGCGACGGTATTGTAGACCAGTCGCTCCTTCTCCGTGGCCGGATTGATCACCTGCTGCATTTTGTACATGCGTTTGGCCATCGGCTTGGACATCCACAGCGAAATAAAGGCGCCGCCGAAGCCGAACACCATGGCCCAGGCGAACTGATAGCTGGCGAAGGCGCCGCGCATATCAATACCAAAAGCCGGCAAAATAAAGTTAATGATAATGTTGCCTGAAATCACCAGGGTCAGAAAAACCAGCAGATTGGCGATAATCAGCATAAAAATACCCTTAAAGCTGCGCATGAAAAAACTCCTTGGTTGTGATGATGCAAAATGTGTGGCGTCGATGATGCAAATTCAAGGCTTGAAAACGGATGAATGTTGCCTTAAAAATAGCTAATGAGTGAAGAGACGATCCACGACCCCGAAATATTAGATGCATCATCCGAAGGCGTTGAAAGCAAAGAGGCGCAACTGGTGCGCTCGGATGAGGCGCTGCCGGATCAGCTGACCCTGTTGCCGCTCTCCAACCGGCCGCTGTTCCCCGGCCTGGTGGTGCCGCTGGTTTATGAAGGCGAAGAGATGGGCGAGGTGGTGCGCAACCTGGCCGCCAGCCATGAACAGCATGTCGGGCTGGTGCTGGTGCGCGATGAAGATGCGTCCTATGCGCCGGAAAATCTCTATGAGGTCGGCGTGGTGGCGCGCATCGCCAAGGCGGTGGAAATTGAAGGCCACGGCCTGCATCTGGTGGTGGAGTGTCTGCGTCGGTTCCAGATCGCAGGCTTTCTCACCAGTAAAAATCCGATTCGCGTCGCCGCCCGTTACCGGCCGGAAACCTCCTATGAAGACAATATTACCCTGCGCGCCTATACCGTGGCGGTGGTCAACACCATCAAGGAGTTGCTCAAGCACAACCCCATGTATGAAGAGGAGCTGCGCCTGTTCGCCTCCCGCTTCGATGTCAACGAGCCGAACAGACTGGCCGATTTCGCCGCCAGCCTGACCACTGCCAGCCGGGAAGATCTGCAGGATATTCTTGAGACGCATCCGATCTTCGAACGCCTGAAAAAAGTGGTGTCGCTGCTTAACCGCGAACTCAATGTCAGCAAGGTGCAGACCAAAATCCGCGAGAATATCGATGAGCGCGTGTCGGAGCAGCAGCGTCGCTTCTTTCTTCAGGAGCAGCTACAGGAGATTCAGCGCGAACTCGGCATGAATGAGGATCCGCGTGAAAAAGAGATTGAGGAGTTCCGTAAAAAAGCCAAAAAACTGAAGTTCAGCGAGGAGGCGCAGGCCGCCTTCGACGAGGAGCTGAATAAACTGGAGATGCTGGAAACCGCATCGCCGGAATACAGCGTGACGCGCAACTACCTGGACTGGCTGACCTGCCTGCCATGGGGAAAAACCTGTCGTGAGCGCTACAATCTGAACAGCGCCGGGCGCGCGCTGAACAGGCATCACTCCGGGCTGGAGGACGTGAAGGATCGTATCCTGGAGTTCATCGCCGTGGGGGCGCGCAAGAAGGCGGTCGGAGGTTCGATCATTCTGTTTGTCGGCCCGCCCGGCGTCGGCAAGACCTCGCTGGGCAAGGCGATCGCTGAAGCGGTGAACCGGCCGTTTTACCGTTTCTCGGTAGGCGGCATGCGCGATGAAGCGGAGATCAAGGGGCACCGTCGCACCTATATCGGCGCCATGCCTGGCAAACTGGTGCAGGCGCTCAAACGTGTCGAGGTGGCCAATCCGGTGATCATGATCGATGAAGTGGACAAGATCGGCTCCGATTTCCGTGGCGATCCGGCCTCGGCGCTGCTGGAGGTGCTCGATCCGGAACAGAACGCCGATTTTATGGATCACTATCTGGATGTGCGCTTCGATCTGTCGCAGGTGCTGTTTCTGCTCACCGCCAACCAGCTCGATACGGTGCCCGGCCCGCTGCTGGATCGCGCCGAAATTATTCGCCTGCCCGGTTATATGATCAGCGAAAAGATCGAGATCGCCCGCAAGCATCTGTGGCCCAATCAGTTAAAAGCGCATGCGCTCACGTGTGGCGAGGTGACGCTGACCAAAGCCGCCATGGCCCATCTGGTGGAAGACTACGCCCGTGAGCCGGGCGTGCGTCGGCTGGAACAGATGATGAAGAAAATCCTGCGCAAGGTGGCGCGCAAGCTGGCCGAAGGCGATATCGCGCCGCCGCTGCGCATCGGCGTCGCCGAGCTGGCCGACTATATCGGCAAGCCGCGTTTTCGCGAACAGGCCATCAATCAGGGCGTTGGCCTGGTCACCGGCCTGGCCTGGACGGCCATGGGCGGAACCACATTGACGCTGGAGGCGACCACTGTCCATCACGATCGCCGCGGCATGAAAATCACCGGCCAACTCGGCAAGGTGATGCAGGAGTCATCGGAAATCGCCTACTCCTATATCACCGCCAACCTGGCCCGTTTCGGCGCGGATGAGCACTTCTTCGATAAAGCCTTTGTGCATATTCATGTGCCGGAAGGCGCAGTGCCTAAAGATGGCCCGTCGGCCGGCTGCGCCATGGCCACCGCGCTGCTGTCGCTGGCGCTTGGCAAGGCGCCGGCGCGGCTCGCTATGACCGGAGAATTGACGCTGACCGGCGATGTGCTGCCGATCGGCGGCGAACGTGAAAAACTGCTGGCGGCCAAACGGCTCGGCATTACAGAGGTGATCCTGCCGGCCGCCAATGAAGTGGATGTGGATGAACTGCCCGAAAGCGTACGCGAAGGGTTAACGATTCACTACGCCAAACATTTCAGCGATGTGGCCAGAATTATGTTCGGCATCCGTATGAAGGCCGCGAAAAAACAGCAGCGCACCACGAAGGACGCGAAGGAGAGAAAAGAGTAACGGGGAAAAATCGTGTTGCGGGAAAGCGAGCCGCCCGGCTCAGCCCCTCCATTCACGATTAAGGATTTTCCTTCGTGCGCTTCGCGTCCTTCGTGGTGCAATCTTTATGTGAAGTTATTGGGCCTGCTGCGGCGGATCGATCACCCAGATATGAAAGCCGTGCGCCGAGCCGGAAGTGATCTGATGCTGTTTCCGCGTGGCGGCGTCAATGGCGCGATCCGAATGGAAGTAGATGCGGCCATCGCGGCCCATGCGGGCGCCGCCGTCTCTGGCCTTGTCGAATGTGATCTGTTGCAGGTTTCGGCCCTCGATATCGATCATCCAGATATCCCAGTTTGAGCGCTTCGGGTGGCGCAGGTCGTTATGGGCGCGATTGGAGGTGAACAGGATGGATTTACCATCCTTGCTCCATGACGGCTGTACATCAGTGCTGCGGGCGTCGGTAATCTGGATCAGGTCGGCGCCATCGGTGCGCATGCGAAACAGATGCGTGCTGCGGCCGGTCGGCATGGCAAACACAACCCATTTCCCATCCGGGGAGAGCGCCGGATTGACGCCTTCCGAGAGCACCTTAGCCTCACCGCCATCACGGTCGTATCGCACGACTTCTGTTGTGAAACCGGGGAATTTCCAGTTGTTAAAGGCATCCTGCTGGTGATGGGCAGGATGTTTGCCGGTTGCTCTCACAGGCTTGAAACGGATGGCGATCACTGCGCCGTCAGCGAGGAGTATGGGATGGGTGAGCTTGCCCGATAAGCGAAGCAGACGTCGCTGCATGCCTTCGCCATCGGCAATTTTTTGCCACAACCCCAGACCGCCGGCACGATTCGACAGGAAATAGACCTTGTCATCGCCCTGCCAGTGGATGGAATCAAACGCCCGCTTGTCGTCCGTCACCCGATTGGCCGGATCGCCATTTTCGCTAAAGCGACGCGATATCCATGCATCGTTTCCGT
>JALUYG010000159.1 GCA_027013105.1 Mariprofundus sp. | reverse complement strand
CTTGCAAAGGGAACCAATGGCAACCAAGGCTCCGTGGCTGGTCAGCGCTATGGTGTCAGCCGTGATCTCATGCCCAAGGAATATATTGATTATGTCCATGCCGGCATCGAAGGAATCATTGCCTACCGAAAACTGATTACTGAATCATGCGGCGAAAAATTCAATGCCATCTATCTGCATGAGTATGGTATCTGGGCACCTCCGGGCTTTGGCATGGATCAACTGCTTGCCTGGCTATTCGACCACTTGCCCGAACCGCCTCCCGAACAATCACAACACAATCCAGCTTGACCATTATATCCAATTGGAGATAATTACCAAAAATGAAAGAGCAACTGAAAGATTTGTATTGGGTTGGTTCATCCAAAAAAGAACTTGGCTCACTGCCTGATGAGGTCGTTGATGTATTTGGCTATGCCCTGCATCTAGCTCAATCAGGCTTAAAACATGATCATGCCAAACCGTTGAAAGGTTTTGGCGGCGTGCTTGAAGTCGTTGAAGATTTTAAGCGCGATACATACAGAGCGGTTTATACTGTGAAGTTCAACAATGCTGTTTATGTGTTGCACAGCTTCCAGAAAAAATCAAAGCAGGGCATTAAAACGCCCAGGCCGAATCTGGACATGATCAGGGAACGGCTAAAAGCGGCTAAAGCCCATGCAGAAGGAGAAAACAATGGTTGAGATCGAAAAATCCAGCGGCAACGTCTATGCAGACCTTGGCCTGCCCGATGCTGAAGAAATGCTTGTTAAGGCTCGCCTTGCAGCCAAAATCGGAGAAATCATCAAACACCGTCACCTGACTCAACAGCAAGCCGCCGAAATTCTCGGCATGCCACAGTCAAAAATTTCCAACATGCTGCGCGGCAACTTTCGCGGCATCAGCGAATCAAAAATGCTCGAATGCCTTAACCTGTTAGGCCGAGATATTGAAATTGTGGTCAAGAAAGCACCCCGATCTCATTCCACAGGACACACCAATGTTGTTTTCGCATAACTTAGCCGCCTAAATCGCCGCACGGACCACCCCACTAGACGGACCGCGCGCATCAGGAAGATAAATAAGTAGCGAAAGTCACCCAGAAAAGCAGTGGTTGAAGGTAAAATCAACGACGTTTCAGCAGCCATGTCGGATTTTGGGTGGGAGGGTCAGGATTGACATTTGGGTGTTTTTGCATTTCGTGGATGCAATATTAAATTCTGAATGGCCAGATTTGACCGAACCAGGCTGGCCGCTTGGGCAATTCATTTTATCGCACTAGAATACCGGAGTTGCGCGACGCTCTTACTTGTTCAGAGTAGTTGACTAATAAACCCGCAGAGGGAGAACAAGGGTAAAATCGCACCACTGAACTGTTTACACTTTGCCTTTGATTTCTTTACATTCTTCCTTTGCGCTCTTGGCGGCTTTGCGAGAGTCGATTAAAAAATCATACACAACAACAGAAGGTCAGAAACCGATATGAACCAGGCACGAACCATTTATTTGAAGGATTATCAGCCGCCGGATTTTCTGGTCGAGCGGGTGGCATTAACATTTAACTTGAATCCGGAAGCAACAGAAGTCGTTTCTTCGGTGCAGTATCGCCGCAACCCTCAGGCTTTGAAAGATGCGCCACTGATGCTGGACGGGCATGAGCTGGAGCTGTTATCCATCAAGTGCAATGGCGATCCCCTGCCCTGCTCCGCATATCAGTTGCATGATTCCGGCCTAACCATCCCGGATGCGCCGGACGCCTTTGAACTGGAAATCACCACCCGCATCAATCCCGAAGCCAACACGGCGCTGGAAGGGCTGTATCGCTCCGGCGGCAACTACTGCACGCAGTGCGAAGCGCAGGGCTTTCGCCGCATCACCTACTATCAGGATCGCCCCGATGTGATGGCGCCGTTTTCGGTGCGCATCGTGGCCGATAAGGCAACCAATCCGGTACTGCTCTCCAATGGCAATCCGGTCGGCCACGGCGATCTGGAGGACGGACGGCACTGGGCCGAGTGGCACGATCCATTCGCCAAGCCCTGTTATCTGTTTGCACTGGTGGCCGGCGATCTTGCTTGCGTGGAAGATAAGTTCTCCACCATGTCCGGGCGTGACGTCACGTTGCGTATTTTCACCGAAGCGCACCATATCGATCAGTGCGATCACGCCATGGCCTCGCTGAAACGCGCCATGCGCTGGGATGAACAGCGCTTCGGCCTCGAATACGATCTCGATCTGTTCATGATCGTCGCCGTCGATGATTTCAATATGGGCGCGATGGAGAACAAGGGGCTGAATATTTTCAACTCCCGACTGGTCTTCGCCAGTCCGGAAACCGCCACCGATGACGACTATATCAGCATTGAAGCGGTCATCGGCCATGAATATTTCCATAACTGGACGGGTGATCGCGTCACCTGCCGCGACTGGTTCCAGCTCAGCCTGAAAGAGGGCTTGACGGTGTTCCGCGATCAGGAATTTACCGCCGACATCCATTCGCGCGCCGTCAAACGCATTGAAGATGTGCGGCTGCTGCGCACCCATCAGTTCGCCGAGGATGCCGGCCCGATGGCGCACCCGATTCGCCCGGCCTCCTATATGGAGATCAATAATTTCTATA
>JALUYG010000158.1 GCA_027013105.1 Mariprofundus sp. | reverse complement strand
CAGTGCTTCGAGAATGCGTTTGTTCAGCGTGCGGGCGGGGCTGCGCATGATCAGATTCTCAAAGTCATCGAAGGGGCCGTTGCTGTGGCGTTCGCTTATCACGGCACGAACGGCGGCCTCTCCCACCCCCTTGATCGCCCCCAGCCCGTACCGGATGGCATCGCCTTCAGGGCGAAATTCCCAGTCCGAAGCATTGATATGCGGCGGCAAAACTTCGATGCCCATATTGCGGCAGTCGGTCACCAGCGCGGCGATTTTATCGGTGTTGCCCATATCGCACGACATGGTGGCGGCCATGAAAGCTTGCGGAAAATGGGCCTTGAGGTAGGCGGTCTGATAGGAGATCAGGGCGTAGGCGGCGGAGTGGGATTTGTTGAAGCCGTAGCCGGCGAACTTCTCCATCAGATCGAAAATCTGTTCGGCCTTGTCCAGATCGACCTTCTGTTTCTCAGCTCCGGCCATAAAAATCTTGCGCTGTTTGGCCATCTCTTCCGGCTTTTTCTTGCCCATGGCGCGGCGCAGCATATCGGCCTGACCGAGCGTATAGCCGGCCAGCACCTGGGCGATCTGCATCACCTGCTCCTGATAGAGAATCACGCCGTTGGTCTCTTCAAGAATCGGCTTGAGCTGCGGCAGCAGATAGACAATCGGCTGGCGGCCGTGTTTGCACTCGATAAAGGTGTCCACCATGCCCGATTCGAGCGGGCCGGGACGATAGAGGGCGACCAGCGCGATAATATCTTCAAAACAGTCGGGCAGCAGCCGGGTCAGCAGATCACGCATGCCGGAGGATTCCACCTGGAAGACAGCGCCGGTCTGCCCTTTTTGCAGCAGCTTGAAGGTGGCGGCGTCGTCCATCGCAATGGCGTTGATGTCGAACTGCTGCGCTTCGGGCCGCTCGTCGTACTGCTTGATCAGTTTGCAGGCGATATCGATCACAGTGAGCGTTTTCAGGCCGAGGAAATCGAACTTGATCAGGCCGGTCTTCTCCACGTGGGCCATATCCCACTGCACCACCTTGCCCTCTTCGCCGGCCACCTTGAACAGCGGCGCGGTTTCGGTCAGCGGGTCGCGGCTGATAATGACGCCGGCGGCATGTTTACCGGCATTGCGGTGACGCCCCTCCAGACGCCTGGCCAGATCGAACAGCCGCGCCACCTCATCGTCCTGCTCGATCATTTTGGCCAGTTTGGGCTCATCCACCAGCGCTTTTTCCAGCGTCATTTTCAGATCGTTCGGAATCAGTTTGGCGATGGTGTTGACCTTGGCCAGCTCCATATCCAGCACCCGGCCGACATCGCGAATCACCGCTTTGGCCTTCATCGAGCCGAAGGTGATAATCTGGGCCACCCGATCTTCGCCGTATTTATTGGTGACGTAACGAATGGCCTCTTCGCGCCGACTCATGCAGAAATCGATATCGAAATCGGGCATCGAGACGCGTTCGGGATTGAGGAAGCGCTCGAACAGCAGGCCGTATTTGATCGGATCGAGATCGGTGATTTTCAGACAGTAGGCGACCAGCGAGCCGGCGCCGGAACCGCGCCCCGGGCCGACCGGAATGCCCTGGTTTTTCGACCAGGTGATAAAGTCCGATACGATCAGGAAATAACCGGGGAACTTCATCTTCTCAATAATATCCAGCTCGAAATTGAGACGATCTTCATACACCTTGCGCTCGGCGTCGGGCGTGCCGGCCACAATGGCCGGCCAGCGCGCCTCCAGCCCTGCAGCGGACTGGGCGCGCATGTAGGCGCTCAGCTCCAGCCCTTCGGGCGGCTGGAAATCGGGCAGCTGATAGTGGCCGAACTGCAGATCCACATTGCAGCGGTTGGCGATATGAATGCTGTTCTCCAGCGCTTCGGGGATATCCTCAAACAGTTCGCGCATTTCGGCGTACGATTTCATATAGTATTCCGGCGTGAAATGGCCCGACACATCATCGCTGAGGCTGCGATTCTGCTGTAACGCCAGCACGGCCTTGAAGGCGTTAAAATCTTCGCGCTGCTCAAAATGGGCGTTGTTGGTGGCGACCAGCGGAATATCGAGCTCGTGCGCAATCTGAATGAGCTGCCGGTTGATCTCATCCTGTCCGGCTGCGCCGTGGCGTTGCAGTTCAAGAAAAAAGCAGTGTTCGCGGAACATATTTTTATAGGCCAGCGCCGCCTGTCGGGCAGATTGCCGGTCGCCCTTCTGTAGCAGTTGCTCCACTTCGCCGTGGTGGCCGGAGGAGAGCGCGATCAGGCCGTCGGCGTGCTCGGCCAGCAGCGGTTTGCCGACACGAGGTTTGTAATAGAAACCTTCGAGGTAGGAGATGGAGACCAGCTTCAGCAGATTCTTCCAGCCGTGGTTGTTGCGGGCCAGCAGCACCAGCTGCTGAAAACGCGGCCCTCTCGGCCCTTCGGAGACGCGTTGATGGTGATCGTCGCAGAGGTAAACTTCACAGCCGAGAATCGGCTTGATGCCCATGCGCATGGCTTTGGTGTAAAATTCAATGGCCCCGAACAGGTTGCCGTAATCGGTCAGCGCGACCGCCGGCTGCTTGAGCGCCACCGCCCGGGCCAGCATGGCATCCACGGAAGTTGTGGCGCCGAGCAGCGA
>JALUYG010000157.1 GCA_027013105.1 Mariprofundus sp. | reverse complement strand
GCGCCAGAGTCGGATTCGATGTGCCTGAAAACAGCCGCATTTTTTGATGGAACATTTCAGTTCCCTCCTGTGGATGCTGGTGGCACCCGATTTGTACGCCTGCCAGCCTGGTGACGATGGCAGCCATGAATGGCTGGGACGGCAGGATTCGAACCTGCGCATGACGGGATCAAAACCCGCTGCCTTACCGCTTGGCTACGTCCCAATTTTCGTGCTGAAAAACGATATGGACGTCGTTTTTCAGAGTGTTCCTAACATCGGATGCACACCTGCAATGCCCCCGACATGCGACCATGCCGCCAGCTGTTGCTGTCGCAGCAACGTGGCGACGTGTGTCGCTTCGCTCTGTCGCTCAAACAGCGCCACACAGGCCGAACCGCTGCCGCTCATCCAGGCTTGATCCGAATATCGGCGCATTGCCTGAAGCAGCTGATCAAGGCCAGGATTCAGACAGCAGGCGCTCGCTTCCAGATCATTGTCGGTAAGCTGCGGCGAATCGCGGCGGATGGTATCCAGCGCTTCGGGGGCGGTCAATCTACGATCAAGGCGATGCAATGCATCGAAATGGTTGAACACGGAGGCAGTGGAGAGGCCGGCGGCGGGGCGCACCAGTAGCAGGGCGTGATCGGGTAGCGGTTGCGGATAGTCCTGCATCTGTTCGCCAATGCCGCGTGCTACTGAGGCCCGTCCATACAGAAAACAGGGAATATCCGCACCGAACTGCGTGGCGAAACCGATGAGATCCTCGCTGCTGGCATGGATGCCCCACAGCCGGTTGGCCGCCATAAGCGCGGTGGCGGCATCGGATGAGCCGCCGCCCAGGCCTGCCTGCTCGGGGATATGTTTTTCAATATGTACGGACAAGCCCTGCGCAATACCGTGCTTTTCCTGAAAGGCGACAAGAACCTTGTGAACAAGATTGTTGTCGCCGGACAGATGAGGTTGCGAGCAGGTTGTCTGCAGCCGATCTGCCGGCGTTATAGTCAGCTGATCGCACAGGTCGGTATATGCGAAGGCGGTATCGAGTTCATGCATGCCATCCGGGCGAATGCGGGTGATGCGTAAATAGAGGTTAATTTTAGCCGGTGCTGGAAATGTTTCACTCATGGTTGAATGATCAGCGTCGCTTTGCGTCCGTGTTTGAGGTCAGTCATCATCAATCTGTGGGCCTGCGGCACCCATTGTAACTGAATCACTGCGCCGTTGTTCATGCTTTTCCAGCGATTGACTGAAACTTTTTGAAAATGCGCCGGCATTCGCCCCAGCAGGATAGTGGCCAGCTCTTGCGGTGCGATGACAATGCCGTGTTCGGAGAGACTGGTACGATCAACCGCATGCCAGGCTGGTTGCCGGTTGTCGCGCAGTTCCATCGCTCCGCCCTGCCAACGCAGCTCGATGACGGTGTTGGTGGCGGCATGGGTGAGGCGCAACCAGCCGTGATCGGGTGTTGCGGCCCGCCATGTCAGCAGCACCTGCCAGCGTTTTGTCGGTTCCATCACAATCAGTCGGCCTGTCAATGCAGGGTAGGGACCAATAGATACCTGTTCCGTCTCACTCGCCCTTTGCCCGGTGGCGCAGCCGGTCAGTATCAGCACCACAGCCATGCACAACGTCTGTAAACAGCGTGATCGCGCCTGACGCTTCATTTGGTTGGTTTCAGACCCGATGCAATCTTTTGTTGTAACAGTTCAGGGTGCTCGGGTTTCAAGTCGATGGCTTGTTGCCAGGCCTTGCGTGCCCCCTTCAGATCACCGCTCCGCCACAGGATATCACCATAGTGCTCATGCATGACTGCATCGTCGGGTACCTGTTTGAGTGCCAGGCGCTGCGTCTGCGCTGCTTTGGTATAATCACCGCTTCTGTAATAGGCCCAGGCCAGCGAATCCAGATAATAACCATCGTTCGGTTTCTGAATCAGGGCGCGCTGAATCAACACTTTGGCCCGATTCAGGTGGATACCTCGCAGGGCATAGGAGTAACCCAGAAAATTCAACGCCTCCGCATGGTTCGGGTCTCGTGCGATAATGCGCTTGAGCATGGCGTCGGACTGCTCATAACGTTTGAAATGCTCAAAGGCTACGGCGCGGTTGAATAAAATTTGCGGCGGCAGCTTGCTGATGCTCATTAATGCTGCCGTTTCATCGAGTAGTTTCTGGTACTGTTTCTGGTTCAAGCGAATGGAAGAGAGCATCAGGTGGGCATCCAGGTGGCCGGGTTTCTCCATGATTACCTGCTGTAAACGCTTGCTGGCTTTGTCCAGTTCATCATGATTGATCTCGATTGCCGCCAGACGCACCTGCGCCTCAATAGCCATGGCAGAACCATGATCAATGCGGGCATAGAGTTTTTCAGCTTCGGTATTTTTTCCCTGGGCTTCCAGGCTGGCGGCAAGATAAAAACGGTTCATATCATCGGGGCTGGCAGTGGCTAGCTGGCGGAAGGTTTTTTCTGCTTCTGCATAGTCTTTGTTTTGAAAATACAACATGCCTAACTGTCTCAGGATAGCAGGGTTGCCGCCCGAAATCCTGGTGATATTTCGGTAGACCATAATGGCGTCGAACAGCTGTTTTTGCTGGATCAGCAATCTACCCAGAGCAAGGTTGACGCG
>JALUYG010000156.1 GCA_027013105.1 Mariprofundus sp. | reverse complement strand
CAACGCTGAATGGGCGTTGCGTCTGGAAATGGATGCGATTCAGGCTGTTTTTGAACAGATTGAGGATGAATATCTGCGTCACCGAAAACATGATATTGAGCACGCCTGCAAACGTATTCTCGATCATTTAACCGGCGCATCCGAACAGCAGGAGGACGTCGCCAACCTGAAGAAGTGCGGCGACGAAGCGGTGATTTATGTCAGCGATGACCTCTCCGTCTCCGAGGTGGTGAGTCTGTGGCGCCATCGGGTGGCAGGCGTCATCACCGAACTGGGTGGCGCAGATGCGCATAATATTATCGTCGCCCGCGGCATCGGCCTGCCGGCGCTGGTCGGCGCCAGCGGGATTCTGAGCGATATCCATGATGGCGACCAGTTGATTCTGGATGCAGAACAGAACATCTGGATACTGAATCCACCGCCACACGAGCAGACTGCCTATGCAAAATTCAAGGCGGCCATTTCAATCAGCCAGAAAGGTCTGGAAGCGTTCGCCGGCAAGCCGTCTCTGAGCGCCGATGGCCATGAGCTGAAGCTGATGGCCAATATCGAGTTCCCGGAGGAGCTTGATCTTGCCGAACAGATCGGCATTGACGGCATCGGCCTTTATCGTAGCGAGTTTCTGTTTATCAATGAGTCCCGCATGCCCGATGAAACGCGCCAGTATGAACAGTACGCCAAACTCATCAGGCGCATGCATGGCAAGCCAGTCACTATGCGGTTGCTGGATGTCGGCGGCGATCGCCCCTGGCTTTACAGCGATCTGGCCGGCCACGAATACGCAGGCGCCAATCCGGCCATGGGGCTGCGTGGGCTGCGTCTGCTGCTGTGCAATCCTGAGTTGTTGCGCATCCACCTCTCCGCCATGCTCAGAGCGGCGGAGCATGGTCCTGTCCGGATTCTGGCGCCCATGGTCACGACCAGTCAGGAGATGGCGCAACTGCGGGATATTGCAGCGCAGTGCAAAACCCGTCTGGGCATCTCACAGGCGGTTCCAATCGGCAGCATGATCGAGGTGCCGGCGGCGGCGATCATGGCCGATGAAATAGCCAGTGTCAGCGACTTCTTCTCCATCGGCACCAACGACCTGTTGCAATACACCTTGGCGGCTGACCGCAATGACGAAGAGGTCGCGCATCTGTATCAGTCCGGCAGTGAAGCGCTGAAACAGCTGATCATGCAGACTGCAGCGGCGGCGAAAAAGGCCGCGATTCCTGTCTCGGTCTGCGGCGAACTGGCGGCTGATCCGGAGTGGACCGCCACCTTCCTTAATCTGGATATGGAATATCTCTCAATGAGTGCAAGCAGTATTCTCGGCATACGTCGCTATCTCAGCCGCCTGACCTACCAGGGTTGAGCGAGTTTTTTTGCCGAAACGGGCAAAGCCGTTTACCCTTCGCCGCCCCGCAGTTAACAGGGTAAGGAGCATAGGATGCGATACAACTGGAGCATAGATGAAATCGAGGCGCTGTTTGCGCTGCCTTTTAACGACCTGATGTTTCGCGCCCAGCAGACACATCGCGCCCATTTCGACGCCAATGAGGTGCAACTCTCCACCCTGCTGTCGATCAAAACCGGCGGCTGCCCGGAAGATTGCAAATACTGCCCGCAGAGTGCGCGTTACAACACCGATGTCGAATCCGATCTGCTGATGAAAAAAGAGCAGGTGATTGCGGCCGCCAAAACTGCCAAAGAGAAAGGGGCGTCGCGTTTCTGTATCGGAGCGGCCTGGCGCGAGCCCAAGGGACGCGCCTTTGAACTGGTCTGCGATATGATCTCCGAGATCAAGGCGATGGATATGGAGGCCTGCGCCACGCTCGGCATGCTCACCCCTGAGCAGGCGGCGCGTTTGAAAGCGTCCGGACTGGATTACTACAACCACAACCTCGATTCCGATCCGGAATATTATAAAGAGATTATCTCCACCCGCACTTACGATGAGCGGCTCGACACCCTTAAACATGTGCGCGCCAACGGCATGAGCATCTGCTGCGGCGGCATTGTCGGCATGGGCGAAAGCCGCCGCCATCGCGCCGGACTGGTGACGCAGCTGGCGCGCATGAACCCGCATCCGGAATCCGTGCCGATCAATATGTTGGTCAAGGTGGCCGGCACGCCGGTGGCAGAAGATACGCAGTTCGCCGACGATCTCGATCCCTTCGAATTTATCCGCACCATTGCCGTCGCCCGTATCACCATGCCCGCCTCCCATGTGCGTCTCTCCGCCGGGCGTGAAGCGATGAGCGAACAGATGCAGGCGCTCTGCTTTCTGGCCGGGGCCAACTCGATTTTTTATGGTGAGAAACTACTCACCACCGACAACCAGGATGCCAATCATGATCAGATGCTATTTGAAAAACTGGGGCTGCGTCCGATGCAAAACCCGGTCCCATCCAGCCGCCGCATGGTCAACGCCTGAGTATTGATAATGCTGCATATCTGGCAGGGCGATTTGGTGATGATGTTTTCAGAATAAGTCTATAGATTTGAGGCATGGGTACAGAACTCCTTCCAACATTTATCACTGAACATTATGAAATACATGAATGGAAGCATGCATGCGCGATATTAAAAAATGACTTCCCTGATGAATGGGAAGATTTAATAGCC
>JALUYG010000155.1 GCA_027013105.1 Mariprofundus sp. | reverse complement strand
ATGGAGTTATCGACATGCGACTCGGCGGCAAAGTGGACAATCGTATCAATCTGATGCTCCCGCAGCAGCCGATCCACCAGAGCGCGGTCGCAGATATCGCCCTGCACAAATGTGTGACGACTCGCATCCGGCAAATCTTTCAGATTCTCCAGCGAACCGGCGTAGGTCAGTTTATCAAGGTTAACAATCTGCACATCCGGATACTGCGCCAGCATATAGCGCACATAGTTGCAGCCGATAAACCCCGCCCCGCCGGTAACGAGTATGTTGCTTGGTTTGAACTCAGACATTTCCACCTACCCTTAAGTCTTAATAATAAGCTGGCCACTGATTACACGAATTCACACTGAAAAAAACCTTTAGAATAGATATATCATATCCTGACTATAATTCGTGTCCATTCGTGTAATCAGTGGCCAATTTTCTGCGATTTTAATTCTCTCACAACTTCTCTCAATGAATCACGCCAGGGATGAATCTTAAAATTGAATATTTCCTCAAACTTGCTGCAGTCCATCTCCGAATTGGCCGGGCGTTTGGCAGGCGTCGGGTAATCGGCTGTGGTAATGGCATTGACTGTGGAAATTTTTAAGTCCATTCCCTGTTTTTCCGCCTCTGAAAATATAGCTTTGGCAAAATCGTGCCACGTTGTGGCCTCAGGCTGACAGAAGTGGTAAACGCTCCGATTTTCATCAGAATAACCCGCATCAAGCACCGCATAAATAGCTCGTGCAAGCTCATTGGCGGAGGTTGGACAACCGTATTGATCGCTTACAACACCGAGTGTGTCTCGCTCTGCGCCCAGTCGAAGCATCGTTTTGACAAAATTATTGCCGTGGGCAGAAAACACCCAACTGGTTCGCAAGATCATCCAACGGGAAGCATACTGTTCAACGGCGATCTCTCCGGCCAGTTTACTGCTACCGTACACCCCCAAAGGCGAAACGGGATCATGTTCGTGATAAGCACCCTGTTTGCCGCCATTGAACACATAATCGGTTGAAATATGAATAAGCGGAATATCCTTTTGCCGGCAAGCCCACGCCAGATTGGCCGGGCCTTGCCTGTTCACGGCAAATGCCAGCTCCACATTGGACTCGGCCCTGTCCACCGCAGTAAATGCCGCTGCATTGATCACGGCATCGGGGTGAAATGACGCTATGCAGCCTGAAACAGCATCCTGATCCGTAATATCAAGCTGATCGCGGGCAACCGCTTTCAATTCATGCGCATCACCTTGCCTTGTCAGCTCCCGCCCCAGTTGCCCCCGTGCGCCGGTAATCAGCAGCCGCAAGGCAACTGCTCCCTTGTTGCATCGGCAAGCCTGGGGAGCGCCCTGTCTTTATCCGATAACAGCGGTGACTTAATCGGCCAGTCAATCGCCAGATCAGGATCATTCCAGGCGACGCCTGCATCCGATTGCGGGTGATATAACGCCGTACATTTGTACTGGAAGTCTGCGATATCGCTAAGCACACAGAAGCCGTGGGCATAACCGGGCGGAATCCACAATTGACGGTGATTTTCCTCGGAAAGCTCTACACCTACCCATTGGCCAAACGTAGCGGAATCGGGATTCACATCAGCGGCCACATCAAAAACGCTCCCCGTACCTGCCGACACCAGTTTACCCTGCGGATTCTCCAGCTGAAAATGCAGGCCTCGTAATACGCCCCTGGCGGATCTGGAGTGATTATCCTGCACGAATTCCAGACTCGCGCCCGGTATGCCCGCCTCCTCATAGCGCTGCTTGTGAAAGGTTTCGAGAAAAAAACCGCGCGCATCGCCAAACACCTTCGGCTCGATAATCAACACGCCCGGCAGCGCCGTTGCAATAATATTCATCTTCTCCCCTCATCGAGCCGGCGTAGCAGATACTGGCCATAACCATTCTTTTTCAAAACCTGCGCCAAATCATGCAGCTGCGCATCGGAAATATACCCCTGCTCCCAGGCAATCTCTTCCGGGCAGGAGACTTTCAAGCCCTGCCGTTTTTCAATCACTTCCACATACCGCGATGCATCCAGCAGAGATTCGTGCGTACCGGTATCCAGCCAGGCCACGCCCCGGCCCAGCGTTTCGACCCGTAACGCCCCTCGCTCCAGATAGCAGCGGTTGACATCGGTAATCTCCAGTTCCCCCCGCGCCGAAGGGGTCAGACTGGCGGCAATATTCACTACTTCGTTATCGTAGAAATAGAGGCCGGTGACAGCCCAGTTGCTTTTGGCCTTCTCCGGTTTTTCCTCAATCGAAACCGCCTGGAAGCCGGCTTTGAACTCCACCACGCCATAACGCTCAGGATCGCGCACCCTATAAGCGAATACGGTGGCGCCATCATGCTGACCGGCCGCCCGCTGCAACTGTTGAACCATGCCGTGACCATAAAAAATATTGTCGCCCAGAATCAGGGCGACCGAATCATCTCCGATAAATTCTCTGCCAATGGTAAAAGCCTGCGCCAGCCCATCCGGACTGGGTTGTTCGGCATAGGTCAAAGCAAGCCCCCAATTTGATCCGTCACCCAGCAAACGCTTAAAGCTAGGCAAATCTGAAGGTGTAGAAATAACAAGAATTTCCCGGATTCCTGCTAACATCAGCGTGGACAGGGGG
>JALUYG010000154.1 GCA_027013105.1 Mariprofundus sp. | reverse complement strand
ATTGGTTTCCAGCACGCAAAAGCTATTGTAGAAATGCGTATCGCCGGGCGCCAGCACCGGCTGTTCGCCGACCACGCCGTCGCCGCGCACCTCCTGCACGCGCCCATTGGCATCGGTGATCTGCCAGTGTCGCGAAATCAGTTGCACCGTCTGCTCGCCCCGATTCTGGATCGTGATGTAATAGATAAACACAAACCTGCCCTGTTCGGGATCGGAGTGGTCGGACGCATACTCCGGCCTGACTGCCACCATAATCGGACACTGATCGCTCACATTGACCTCCTAATCCGTCGCTTCGGCGAACGGTCGCCAGAACCGTTGCATTGTCTCACTCGGCGTAAATGCCGGCAGATGTTCAAACCACTGGTGAATCAGCGGCGCATCTTCAGCCATATTCAGCAGCCGGAATCCGGCATCGCCGTGCTGGCGAGTGCCGACCGCATCGCCGCCGCCGCGCAGGGCCAGATCGGCCTCGGCCAGCTCCAGTCCGTCATGGCTTTCAACCATCTTCTTCAATCGCTTCATGGCTGTTTCAGAAGCTTTCTCGCCGGCAATCAGCATACAATAACTCTGTGCATCAGACCGCCCTACCCGGCCCCTGAGCTGATGCAGCTGCGCCAGACCGTAGGCTTCGGCCTGTTCAATCACAATCAGATGCGCTTCCGGCACATCCACACCCACCTCAACCACCGTGGTGGCAACCAGAATCTTGCTCGCACCCGATGCAAAGGCCGACAACGCCGCCTGTTTATCTGTCGATTTCATGCGGCCGTGCAGCCCCGTCACATTGGCCTCGCGAAAATAGCGCTTGAGCAGTTCCACCCGCTGATCGACCGAGACGCCATCTTCATCCTCATCAATGCGTGGCACAATCCAGTAAATTCGACCGGCGGCATCGAGAATACGCTGCATGCCGCCCACCAGCGGCTGCATTTTATCCGACCGGATCACCCGCGTTTCCACCGGCTTGCGGCCCGGCGGCATGCCGCGCATGATCGATAGATCCATATCGCCGTAGAGCGACAGCGCCAGCGTGCGCGGAATCGGCGTGGCGGTCATGCCGAGCAGGTGGATAGGTTCATGGTCGCCATGCTGTTTTTCGGCCAGCGCCCAACGCTGACGTACGCCGAAACGGTGCTGTTCATCCACCAGCGCCAGCGCCAGATGATCAAACACCACATCATCCGTCAGCAGCGCATGCGTGCCGACGATCAGTTTCAGCGCACCGCTGTGCAAATCCGCCAGCATAGCGCGCCGCGCTTTTGCTTTCGTGCTGCCGGTCAGCAGGCCGACCTCAAGCCCCAGCGGTTTGAACAAGCCATGCAATGTTTCGGCATGTTGCTGCGCCAGAACTTCGGTCGGCGCCAGCAGTGCGACCTGATAGCCGCAACCGGCGGCCTTGGCCATGGCCAGTGCGGCCACCCAGGTTTTGCCCGCCCCCACATCGCCCTGCAACAGCCGGTGCATACGCCGGCCGGATTCCAGATCGTGCGAAATTTCGTTCCAGACCTGCTGCTGCGCTGCGGTTAGCGGATACGGCAGACTTTTCAGCAGACGTTCACTGCACTGCTCGCCTTGCAGCGCCGCCGCCGGGCAGTCGGCATACCGCTTTTTTTCCCGCATCAGATGCAGGTAGGTGATCACCTCTTCACTCTTTAACCGCGCCGCAGCTTTTTCCAGCACGCCGCCATCCAGTCCGTCCGGCGCATGCAGCTGCCTGAATGCCTGCCGCAGACCCGGCAGCCGGTATTGCGATGCCAGTTCGTCATCCAGCGGACTGCGCGCAGTGGCCGGCAACATCGCCAGCACATGCCGAATCATCGTATGAAGCCGTTTGCCGCCAAGCCCTGCCAGCGAGGCGTAGATCGGTTGAAAACCGGGCTGAAAGGCTTCGACCACGCACCAGTCGGGATGATTCATCTGCCAGAAACCCTGCCAGCGCTCGGCCACGCCGCGCACGGCAATCACGCGCCCTTCGGCCAGACGCGCATCGCTCATCATATAACCGGAATGAAAAAAATTGAGTGCAATCCGGCCGGAATCGTCGGCCAGTTTCAGCACCACCTGACGGCTGCGTCCGAAGCCGCGCGCCTGTCGGGAGACAATGCGCCCGCAAACACGCGCGCTGACGCCTTCCGTCAACCTGTTCAGCGGCGTCATGTGGCGATCATCGAGATAATCCTTGGGCAGATGCAGCAACAGATCGCCGAGGCAGTTGACGCCGCGCGCTGCCAGCCGCTTTGCAATCGTCGCACCGATGCCGGGGATGTTGGTCACCGGCTGAGAAAACAGATCGTACATGGGCTGATATTGACAACTCAAACAACGGATTGCAAAGCCGCAGCAGTTCTGAAAGCCTGTCCTGACCCGGCATATCCGGAACTTTATAAGCTTGAACCACAAAGGCACTCCATCAACAACCTGACCGGATACCTGAAATCATTGGGGCATAAAGCGCCAAAATCGGCAGTCAGTCATTTCCTGAGCTGGTTTGAGGATGCCTATATCCTGTTTACGGTACGGATTTACGATGCTTCGCTGGCTCGCACCAACACCAATCCGAAGAAGATTTATTGTATTGACCATGCTTTGGTCACATCGGTCAGTTCGGG
>JALUYG010000153.1 GCA_027013105.1 Mariprofundus sp. | reverse complement strand
AACCAGTCTGTCTTCCCCATCCATGTCGGGTGCGGCAAGTGAAAACCGTTCCACGGTCTGGCGCATATCTGTTCATGCTCGCTCGCCACCGGCAACCGCCCCAGCGCCTCGCCATCGCCACGAAACGGAATGGTCGATGTCGCCAGAAGATCGATGCCGGGGTGCTTTTGTAAATAATCCAGCTGTTTCTCCAGCCGGTCAGGGAAACTGATATCATCCTGGTCCATGCGAGCAAAATAGCGACCTTCAGCCATATCCACAGCCATATTCAGGCGCGCGGAGAGGCCGATATTTTTATCCCCTTCAACCAGACAGATACGCGAGTCCTGAAAAGAGCGCATCACAGCCCGACTGTCATCTGTGGATGCATCATCAAGAATGATCATTTCCCAGTCGGTAAAGCTTTGCAGCAGGATCGAGCGTATAGCCAGCTCAAGCGTTGCCGCGCCATTGTATACCGGCAAGGCGATTGTCAGCAGAGGCTGCGCCGATGGCCTGTTTCTCTGCTGCTTCACAGGCTGCGCAGCCACTCCAATTGCGCTCTGATCCCATCTTGCAACAGCATTGCAGGCTGCCAGTTGAACTGATCGCATGCACGGGAGATATCCAGCACCACTTCTTTCACATCAAACGATCGGCCTTCGCTATATTGAACTTGCAAATCCTCATAGCCCAGATGCCGAATCATCGAAATAATCGCATTGATCGAATAACCCTTGCCGCTGCCGGCGTTAAACACGCCGCTGGCACCGCTTTCCAGAGCATTTACACACAACTCTGCCAGATCTCCGACGAACATATAGTCGCGAACAATGCTTCCATCACCCCAGATTTCCAGAGCCTCTCCGGCCATTGCCCGAACCAGCAGCGTGCCGATCAGCCCCTGCACGCCGGCATGGCCCTGCCTCGGTCCGTATGGGTTGGATGGACGCAGTATAACTGGTTGCAGGCCATAGAGCTGTTGATACATCAGCAAATATTTTTCAATTGCCACTTTCACCACGCCGTAGGAACTGATCGGATTAAGCGGGTGACTCTCAGCAACAGGCGAGGCATGCGGATTGCCGTACACAGTGCCTCCCGAAGAGAGGTACAAAATCCTGCTTAAACCTTTTTTCCGCATCTGCTCCAACAGACACAGCGTGTTCACCAGATTGTTCTGCACATCGGCAATGGGATCCAGGTTGGATGTGCCCGGCACCGTGGTGCTGATCAGATGGCAGACCGCATCCACGCCCTGCAAGGCTTCGGCCACCTGAAAAGTATCGTCAAAACGCCCCAGACGATACTCAACTTGCTTCAACGGCTGACGATAGCGCTCTGGCGAACGATCAAATACGCGCACCTTGTGGCCGCCAGCCAGCAGTTGATCCACCACATGAGAACCGATAAAACCGTTACCGCCAAGAACCAGAACTTTCATAATACCTCGAATTTTTCCCAGCTCATTGAGCGAATTTCACCAAAGTGTTTCTGAATAATTCGATTGAATCATCGAATCTTTGCTAATCAACTGATCTTTTCCAAGCGCAGCCTGCGCTACGATCAAACGGTCAAAAGGATCTCTTGTCCAGCACTGAGCAGAAGCATCCGCAACCACATCAGCAAATGCTCTGTCGCAGACCGTCAGGCCAAGATGGTGATGTAAATAGGTGAATATTTCATTGGAGCCAACAGTAATGCGCTTAATCTCATGTAAAAAATCAAGCTCAAGCAGAACCATGGGCGAAACACGCATATCCTCAGCCACCTCGATCGCCGCATATGCAGCATCGCTTATGCACTTACTCCCTGATGCATAGAGCCAAACAAGCACATGCGTATCAAGATAAATCACAAATCAGGCTGCCATTGATCTGACCAGTCCATATGCACCAATTCTTCAGCATCGCCACAGATCGTATCCGGGTGAGGCTTTAATGACTCCAACTTGTTCTCCCCCCCCGCGGGTTCAATTCGAATTAACTTTCCTTTACGTTTGACTTCAATCACTTCACCCGAATCCACCACCTGATCCAACAGCCGATAAACATCTTTGCGCAGTTGTGTTGCTGTAATATGAATAGTCATGCGTACACCTTAATATAAGCGTACATATTGTCAACAAAAAGCGTACGTAAAAACACTCTATTTCTCTGCTCCCAATCAGCTCTGTTTATAAAAAATACGACCGGGCCAGCCAGTTGCTGAATAAGTTTTTTTACCCAGATATCGCCAACTGAACTCAAACAGAAATCGCCGCGCCGCCCTGGGACCGCGTTCCTTACCCCAAATTAACACACACGGCATTAACAGCATGTATTTCAACAAAAAAAGCAATATATGAGGGCGATGTGAACGCGCTATGCGTTCAAAAGTTTCAACATCAATGCCTTGCGCTGGATCAGGGCGCAAGGCTCTGTTAGTACGCGCTTGCTCAATCAATGGCTCGAAACGCGCCTCATAGCTATGTTCACGCTTTGTGCGCTCATAGCCAGCCATGGCGATAGCATCGCGTCGCTCCGAATTATCCAGCAATGATTTTATTTTCTCCGCCAAATCGTCTGCATCATCAAACACGATCACTTCTTCACCCAAATCGTAATAATCTTCCAGATGATCGGCGTATTCTGTGGCA
>JALUYG010000152.1 GCA_027013105.1 Mariprofundus sp. | reverse complement strand
CATGTCCGGCGCGGTCTGGCCCGCATGGCCGAACATCGCGGCGAAGTGTGGATCAAGGTGGATCGCGCCACCGATGCCGGCATCGAGCGCATCAACGGCGTCAAACTCGATGCGGTCCGATTGGCCAGACAGGTGACGACTGTCGCCAACATCTGCCCGAGCTGGATTCAGACCTGCATGGCGGCGTGGGACGGGCAACCGCCCACCGAACATGAGCTGTGCAGTTACATCCATTTTCTGGAAGATCTGCAGCACCGATCCGTGCCGATTCACGGCGTCCTGCTCTACGGACTGGCGCGGCCGTCGCTACAGGATGAGGCCGCGCACCTGAGCCGGCTGGATGCAGTGTGGATGCAGCTCGCCGCCGAACGCATTCGCCAGAGCGGCTTCGAGGTTCAACTCTCCATTTAGCCTTTCGCCAATAACACCTTGCAGAAAATGTAGCAGAAATTTTCAGCGATCATGAACTTCTTCCGTCTGTTCCGTGGTTAATCGGTATTCATTCGTGAAATAAGTGGCGAGGGTTATTGTTTTGTGGGGTTCCGGCTTGCCGGATCGGGCTTGACGCCAGCCACGTTCTGAAATCAGGGTATCTCAGCTCCGGCAGCAACTGCCGGTGCAGCAGTCGGTTGGAGACCCGTTTATTATCCCGAAAAAAACTCAAAACTGCCGGCGAAAGGCGCTGCTCGCCCTCCTGTTCAGAGAGGATTTCCGGAACGGGCGCACCGATCAGGCGCGCCACTTCCAATACATATTCGGCATGCGGCATCGGCAGATCGTCGGCCAGGTTCACAATCCTGCCTGCTTTCGGTTGACGCATGGCGGCCAGCAGCGCCGCCACGATATCATCAACATGGATGCGGCTGGAGTAGTGCGGCGGCTGCCATGCCACAGCCTGATACCCCCCCGCCTTCAGACGGGCCAGGATATTGCGCTCCGGCCCGTAGATGCCGGCCAGGCGAAACACCTCCGCCGGCAATCCCGACTGCAGCCACGCCAGTTCCGCCTGCAACCGCCCGGCGCCGCGCGCACTGCCCGCTTTGCAGGGCCATGTCTCATCCACCCAGGCGCCGTCGGCATCGCCATATACGCCGGTGGAGGAGAGATAGCCGCTCCAGATAACGGAAGATAATTTCGGGGCGAGTTCAGGCAGCCAATCCAACTGCGGCGCGTGCATGCGCGCGCCATCACGGGCAAGCGGGATCGAATCCACCACAGCCTCAACTTCGGCCAGCAGGTCGGCCGGCAGGTTCGCCGGCGAATCTGCAACAACAGCCTCAATACCCAGATCGTTGAGCGCCGCCCGCCGCTCACTGCTGCGGGTGACGCCGATCACCCGCATACCCAGCGCCAGACAGCGCTGCGCCAGCTTCGACCCGACATAGCCGCAGCCGAAAATCAGGATATTGTCCGGTAGCCTGCCCATCGGGCCAGACTAACCACGTCGAATCGAAGCGCAATCCGGCAGGCGCAGTAAAACTCAGGCGCTATCAGTCGAAAATATGGATGTAAAGTGGCAATGAAGTCGCTTTTCACCTAGTCTCCGCGCTTTGACGGCTGTCGCGTTTCACCCACATGAAGCGCTGATTGGTTGCAAACGATAGCATGTACGACAACAGGGGATGACTTATCACCATGGAAGATTTAATGGGCCAGGGACTGCAGCTTATGGCGCTGGGAATGGGAACTGTGTTCCTTTTCCTCGGCCTGTTGATTGCCGTGATTGGCGTGGTTTCCCGCACCATTCACGCTTTTGAGCAGAAAGCTGTGGATGGCGGCGCGGAAACAGGTATCAATCACGATGATCTGCTTGAAGTGATCACTGCCGCAGTGCAACAATACCGCTCAGACCATCCCCGGCATAAATAATGCTTTTGCGCCCGCCCAGCACTATTTTTCAGGAGAATCCCGCCCATGAATAAGCCGCTCGGAATCACCGAACTCGTCCTGCGCGACGGTCATCAGTCACTGTTGGCCACACGCATGCGCATTGAAGATATGCTGCCGATTGTCGAAAAACTGGACAGGGTCGGTTACTGGTCGATGGAGATATGGGGCGGCGCCACCTTCGACTCCTGCATTCGCTATCTCGGCGAAGATCCATGGGAGCGCCTGCGCCTGCTCTCCGCAGCCATGCCCAACACCCGCTCGCAGATGCTGTTTCGAGGCCAGAATATTCTCGGCTACCGCCATTACGCCGATGATGTGGTGAATGCATTCGTTGAGCGCGCCGCCGAAAACGGCATGGATATCTTCCGAATTTTCGACGCCATGAACGATATCCGCAATCTGGAAACTGCCGTGAAAGCCGCGCTCAAGGTTGGCAAACACGCCCAGGGCGCCATCTCTTACACCGTCAGCCCGGTGCATACGCTCGATATGTGGATCGATCTGGGCAAACAGCTGGAGGATATGGGTTGTCAATCCATCTGTATCAAGGATATGTCCGGCCTGCTCAAGCCCTATGCGGCGGAACAGATCGTCACCGAGCTGAAAGCCTCTGTCGCCATACCCGTTGCGCTGCACTCGCACGCCACCACCGGCATGAGCACGGCGGCCATTCTCAAGGCCATTGAGGCCGGCATCGACATGGTCGACACCAGCATTTCATCGATGAGCCACACCTACGGCCATTCGGCGACCGAATCGGTCGTCGCCATCATGGAAGATGAGCCGCGCGCCACCGGTCTGGACCTCAAGCTACTCGAAGAGATCGCTGCCGATTTCCGCGAAGTGCGCAAAAAATACGACAAGTTTGAAGGCTCGCTGCGCGGCATCGATTCGCGCATTCTGGTGGCGCAGGTGCCCGGTGGCATGCTGACCAATCTGGAGAGCCAGCTGGTGCTGCAGAACGCCGACGATCGCTTTGATGAGGTGCTGGCCGAAATCCCCAAGGTGCGTGAAGATCTCGGCTTTATTCCGCTGGTCACCCCGACCTCGCAGATTGTCGGCACGCAGGCTGTGTTCAATGTACTGGCCGGCGAACGTTACCGCACCGTTACCAAGGAGACCGCCGGCATCCTCAAGGGCGAATATGGCGCCACCCCGGCGCCGGTGAACAGCGAATTACAGGTTAAAGTGCTGGAGGGCGGCAAGCCGATCTCCTGCCGCCCCGCCGATCTGATTGATGATGAGATGGATAAGCTGACGCTGGAATTGAGCAGTACGGCCGCCGAACAGGGCTTTGAATTGTCAGAGAATTTGATTGATGACGTGCTGATTTACGCCCTGTTCCCGCAGGTCGGACTGAAATATCTGAAAAACCGTGACAACCCGGACGCCTTTGAGCCTGCACCGTGGCTGGAAGAGGAGACGGAGCTGCCGCCGGCTGTGGCCGAGCGTTATATGATTGCCGTGAATGGCGTCAATTACGATGTCGTGGTGACGCCGGAGGGCGAAGTCAGCTCGATGCATCCGGCCGATGTGGCGCCGATGCACCCTGCCCCGGCTGCTGCGCCGGCCGTCAACAAACCGGCCACATCGGTCGGTGCGCCGATGGCAGGTAATATTTTCAGAATCGATGTCGCACCCAATCAGCATGTTGAAGATGGTGATGTGATTCTGATTATGGAAGCGATGAAGATGGAGACGGAGGTGCGCTCCACCCACTCAGGCACCATTGTCAGCATTGAGGTCAAGGAGGGTGACGCCGTCAACGTCGGTCAGCCGCTGGTGACCGTTGCATGAGTAGTTTCACCGACCTGATGCAACAACTCTGGCTCACCACCGGCATCGCCAACTGCTCGTGGGGTCAGGCGCTGATGATGGGCGTCGGGTTGCTGCTGCTCTATCTCGCCATCGTGAAACAGTTTGAACCGCTGCTGCTGGTGCCGATGGGTTTCGGCGCGGTGTTGAGCAATATTCCGATTGCTGAAATATCCGGCCCGGACGGGCTGCTTGGCATTCTCTATCAGGCCGGGGTGGAAACAGAGATGTTCCCGCTGATCATCTTTATGGGCGTGGGCGCGCTGACCGATTTCGGCGCACTGATCGCCATGCCGCGCACGCTGATGCTGGGGGCCGCCGCCCAGTTCGGCATCTTCACCACCCTGATCGGCGCACTGGCGCTGAATTTTATCCCCGGCTTTCACTTCACGCTGGCCAACGCCGCGGCCATCGGCATTATCGGCGGCGCCGACGGCCCGACTGCGATTTTTATCGCCTCCAAACTCTCGCCCGACCTGCTCGGTGCAATCGCTGTGGCCGCCTACTCCTATATGGCGCTGGTGCCGATTATTCAGCCGCCGATCATGCGCCTGCTGACCACGGAAAAAGAGCGTTCCACACGCATGGAACAGCTGCGCCACGTCAGCCGGACGGAAAAAATCGCCTTTCCGATTACCGTGCTGCTGCTCTGCGTGATTTTCCTGCCCACGGCGGCGCCGCTGATCGGCATGCTTACCTTCGGCAACCTGCTCAAGGAGTGCGGCGTGGTCGATCGTCTTTCCAACGCCGCCCAACACGAAATTATCAATATGACCACCATTGCACTGGGGCTGTCGGTCGGCTCCAAATTGCAGGCGGATCATTTCCTTAATCTGCAAACCCTCGGCATTCTGCTGTTGGGCCTGATCGCATTCGCCATCGGCACCGCCGCCGGCGTGCTGATGGGTAAAGTGATGTACCGCACCAGCGGCGGCAAGGTGAACCCACTGATCGGCGCTGCCGGCGTTTCGGCTGTGCCGATGGCGGCGCGCGTGGTCAACAAGGTCGGGCTGGAATCCGATCACCACAATTTCCTGCTGATGCACGCCATGGGCCCGAATGTGGCCGGCGTCATCGGTTCCGCCGTAGCCGCCGGTATTCTGCTGGCTGTCGTGGGCGGATGAGGCATTTATCCGGTTTTCTTCTCGCCCTGTCTGCATCAATGCTGCTGGCAGCCACGCCCGGATTAAGCGGCCCCTCGGCCAATCGCACCAGAGATGGCTCCGGTCTGCTCAACACCCTGATTTTCGGCGACAGCGAGCATCAGAAACCGACTGTGAAACAGCCGGATAGCCGCGTAGCAACAACTGGGGCCAAAAACGATCAACCTGAAAGGAAACAGAATCCGAAACAGGTAGGAGAAGCCTTCTCAGGGACAATGCGCCCGGCTCCGGACGGGAGCAAGTATGATGGCGTCTGGAGAGATTCACATGGCCGAACGCTGCTGATTAAACAGGTTCACCGCACCATTTACCTAAGCGGCAGCAACCACGCCGCCGCCTGGCAGGCGCAGTGCGTCAGCGATGAACAGTCTGCCCGCTGCATCGGCAATGGTATCAGTAAAACAGCCGGTGAATTCCGCTATGAGAGCAACCTGAATCCAGGCAACCATACGTTGGTTTCAGACTGGACTCGCCACTACGCCGCTGGTCAAACCAGTTCGGCTCAAACCACTTTCCGCCGCCTCCGCTAACTTTAGGATACCGCGTACTTTGTAAAACTACGTCCATGTAGTTTTACAGACCGCCGACCCATAGCCGGTGCGGGGCTCCTTTATTATTTCTGAAGCAGCGCTTTCGCTGCTTCAGGATCGAAGTGGTCTTTCTCCACCCTTAAATAAGCGACGTTCTCTTCAACAGCGATGCGAGCCTCGGCAACACCGGCCATGGCAAGCAGTTGCGTTTCCAGTGATTTGGCATCGGCCATTTTAGCGGAATCCACATGCAGCATCATGGCTGAACGCATGCGCGGCGGCTGCATGCCAAAAGCCAGCGCCAGCCAAATCAGGGCAGCCAGGGCGCAGGCAGTAAAAATACCGCCCACGCCAAACTGCCCGAGCAGAGCGCCGCCGCCAGCGCCCCCGACAAAAGCGCCGAGGAACTGACTGGTGGATAGACGCCCATGGCCGTACCCTTGCCATCAATTGGCGCAATGCGCGACACCAGCGAAGGCAGCGTCGCCTCCAGCACATTGTAGGCGATAAACATCGCGGTCATGATCGCATGCAGCACCAGAATACCGAAATCGAGTCGCAACAGTTCGATATTGCGCAGCGCTCCGCCCAGTTGGGCGGGAACCGTCTCTGCATCGCGGTGAGCCGAGCTGTGATCAGGCGTGGGGATTGCCGTATGCAACACCACAATCGCTCCCGTAGCCAGCACAGCGGTGAGCCAGAAAATACCATTCACGCCAATCACAGCATCGAGCCACGGCCCCAGAATCAGCGACACGGTAAACGACATGCCGATCGACATACCGATCATGGCGGTCGCCCTGGTGCGAATCTCTTCACGCGTCAAGTCGGCCAGTAGCGCCATCAGGGCCGCAGCAATCGCGCCTGCGCCCTGCAGAGCGCGTCCGATAATCACGCCCCAGATATCATGCGACGATGCAGCCACCACACTACCGACAGCAAAGATGATCAGACCTACCGTAATCACCGGTTTGCGCCCGATTCGATCCGACAGGATGCCGAACGGAATCTACAACAGCGCCATGGTTAGCCCATAAGCGCCCAGCGCCAGGCCGATCAGCGTCGGCGTGACGCCGTCGAGGTGTTCGGCATAAAGCGCAAAGACGGGCAGAATGAGAAACAGCCCCAGCATGCGCAGGCTATAGATGCCGGCCAGCGAGAATACGCTTCTACGTTCAGCAGAGTTCATAGACATATCCTTTTTTTCGGTAGAGTTGAGACAGGTGACTACGTCATGTTGGGCTGAACTAATCAGTCAGGCGAATAATGTGATTTCGATCCGGGCCGGTGGAGAGCATGGCTATCGGGCATTCGCATACTTCCTCGATTCGCTTGAGCAGCGCTTTGGCATTGGCCGGCAACTGATCGATTGAAGTCATGCCGAACGTGTTTTCGCTCCAGCCCGGCAGCGTTTCATATACCGGCGTCACAGCATCCAGTTGATTGCAGCAAGCCGGAATGGATTGCAGGCGCTCGCCATTGAGTTCGTAGGCGACGCACAGTTTCACCTCCTCCAGACCATCGAGCACATCCAGCTTGGTGATCGCCAGCCCGGTGACGCCGTTGATGCGCACGGCGTGTTGCACAACCGGCCCGTCAAACCAGCCGGTTCGACGCGGCCTGCCGGTGGTGGCGCCGAATTCATTGCCCCTTTCCGCCATGTGCTTGCCGGACGGGCACGCCATGCCGTCGGCATTGTATAGCTCGGTCGGGAACGGCCCGGAACCGACACGCGTAGTGTATGCCTTGCAGATGCCCAAAACGGCATCCACCTGACCGGGCCCGACGCCGAGCCCGGCCAGCGCCGCGCCGGCGACAGTATTCGACGATGTCACAAACGGATAGGTGCCGTGATCGACATCCAGCATCGAACCCTGCGCACCTTCATACAGCACGCTGTCGCCCGCCTTGATCCGGCGCTGCAATATCAGCGGCACGTCGGCGGCCAGCGGCAGCAACCGCTCACGGGCCAGTTCGATGGCGCGCGCCACCTCGTCGCGATCAATCGGATCGGCCTTCAGATACTCGGTCAGCATGAAATTGACATAGGCGATATTGGCATCGATGCGGGCATCGAGGTCATCGGCCATCAGATCAACCAGCCGAATGCCGCGCCGGGCTGTCTTGTCCTCATAACAGGGGCCGATGCCCTTACCGGTGGTGCCGATTTTATTCTTGCCCTTGGCCGCCTCGCGCGCCGCATCCAGATCTCGGTGATAAGGCAGAATCAACTGGCAGCGTTCGGAGATTTTCAGCCGATCGGCTACGGGAATGCCCGCATCAATCAAGGTATCCATCTCTTCAACCAGGTGAAACGGATCAACCACCGTACCGTTGCCGATCAGGCAGAGCGTCTCATCGTGCAGGATGCCGGACGGAATATGGTTCAACACGGTTTTTTCTTCGCCGATCACCAGCGTATGGCCGGCATTCGGACCTCCCTGAAAGCGGGCCACCACATCAGCATCGGGCGCCAGCAGATCGACGATCTTGCCCTTGCCTTCATCACCCCACTGAATTCCAATCGCAACTGTATTTGTCATCTCAATCTCCAAACATTGAACCACGAAGTACGCAAGTGAAAGCTTTTTCCTGCTTATTTCTGCTTTTATCTTCTAATCAGGCTGCGTTTAACAGCGTCCACAAATCACATGAGAAACCGGTAGCCGGCATATCACGACCATGCGCCGCCATCATGGCGTCGTAGCGACCGCCGTGCAGCAACGCCTGCGCCACGCCGGCGGCAAAACCGGTAAACAGAATGCCGCTGTGATAGAGAAAACGCGGCATCACGGCGGCATCAATACGAACGCCCACCTGCCCGTCCAGTCTTTCATTCAGTCCCGTCGCAAGATCGAGCAGCGCGGCGGCGGCGGCGTCGAACTCCGGATTGATGCGGCCGCTATTTGAACGCAGCCATGATGCATCGGCCACGCCTGTAACCATCTCCAGCAACGCACTCACCGCAGCTTCCGACAGTTGCTCGCCAGCCACCAGGGTAGACAGATCATCCGGCGAACGTCGGGAAATTTGCGCCGTCCACTGCTCCAGCGGGACGCTGCTGCCCGCCACCAGCGCCTTGAGCAGACCGATATGGCCGACCTGCAGCACCGGCTTGTCAAAACCGGCAGCCAGCATCGTGCGCCCGGCCAGTTGCATCACATCGATATCGCCGTCACGACCGGCCACGCCAAGACACTCCACGCCGGTCTGCCACTGCTGACGGGAACCGCCGCGCACATCCGGACGCGCAAGCATCACCGTGCCGGAATAACAGAGTTTCAGAATTGACTCATGCTGCAGGCGGGTGGCGGCGATGCGGGCGATTTGCGGCGTCATATCGGATCGGATCGCCAGCGTACCGGCGCCGGCCGGATCGGAAAAGACCACTGTCTGGTCGGCCAGAAAACGGCCGGCGCCCGACTGCATCGAATCCGGGCGCTCCAGAATCGGCGGAATCACCTCTTCGTAGCCGGCCTGATCGAACAGGGTGAGAATGTCGGCCTGCAAACGACGCAAGGCTTTCGCCTGCGCGCCGAATGCATCATTGAGGCCGATAATCGGCTTATGCGTCGGCATCACATCGCTCCCAGTTCCGCGTAACGCACCAGCAACATATCAGGCAGTTCGGCGAGCTTCTCCAGCACCTCCACTGTCGGCGGCGTATCGACCTGAATAAGGGCCACCGCCGTATCGGCGTCTTCGCGGCGACCGAGCCGAAAATCGCCAATATTGATTCCCGCTTCCGCCAGCACGCCGCCCATGGCGGCGATCATGCCCGGTTTATCCTCATTCTGGATGACGATCAGGTTGCCTTCGGGAGCCATCTCGATATCGCAAGTGTCGAAGCTGACAAAACGCGGGCGCGACTCATCGAACAGCGTACCGGAAACGCAACGGCCGCCTTCATCCCCTTCCACCTCCAGCCGGATCAGGGTGGAAAAACGCTCCTGTGCTTCACAGGCGAACTCGGCCACTTCAATGCCGCGGTCTCTGGCCAGCATCCCGGCATTAACCGCATTGACATCCTCCATGCTCTGAGACAACAGCCCCTGCAACATAGTGTTAATCAACGGTTTTCGGTTGATATGGGAGGCATCTCCCTCAAAACTCACTTTGACGCGCGAATAGCCCGGCCGCATGGTCTGGCCGATAAAACGCCCCATGCGCTCGGCCAGCAGAAGATACGGCGCCAGCAGACGCTGCTCTTCTTCCGACAGCGACGGCACATTGACGGCATTTTTGACAACGCCGGCGAGCAGGTAATCGGACATCTGCTCCGCCACCTGCACCGCCACATTCTCCTGCGCTTCATCGGTGGAAGCGCCGATATGGGGAGTAAAGCTGACATTATCGAGTTCAAACAGGCGGTTTTCACGCGCCGGCTCGTTGGCATAGACATCGAGCGCAGCGGCGCGCAGGTGGCCGGATTTGCAGGCGTCATAGAGCGCATCCTCATCGACAATGCCGCCTCGGGCGCAGTTGACAAGAATAGAGCCTTTTTTCATGCGCCCAATCATATCGGCGTTAATCAAATTGCGCGTGGCGTCCAGCAGCGGCACATGGATCGTCAGCACATCAACTGTTTCAGCCAGTTCGGCGACGCTCTCCACCTTGGTCACGCCCATGGCGGCGGCGCGTTCATCGGAAATGAACGGGTCGTAGACGAATACGGCCATATGCAATCCCTTAAGCCGGTCGCAGACAATGGCGCCGATATTGCCCGCACCGATCACGCCGGCCTTTTTACCGGTCAACTCCATCCCCATAAAACGGGATTTCTCCCATTTTCCCGCTCTGGTGGAGGCCGATGCCTGCGGAATCATGCGGGCCGCAGCCACGATATGAGAGACCGCCAGTTCCGCTGTGGTAATGGTGTTGCCGAACGGCGTATTCATCACCACGATACCGCGTCGCGAACAGCCTTCGATATCGATATTATCGACGCCGATGCCGGCGCGCCCGATCACCTTGACCCGCTTTGCCGCATCCAGCAAGGCGCCTTTCAGCGTGGTAGAGGAACGAACCGCTATGGCATCGTAATCGCCGGCGATGGCCAGTTTTTCTTCATCGGACAGTCCGGGCCTGTAGTCTACGTCAATACCGCGCGCCCTGAACACTTCAATGGCGCGGTCACTCATTTTGTCTGCAATCCAGACCTTCGGCATTGGCCCCTCTCCCTGAAAACTGAAAAATATCTCTTTCGCTGCTGTTGCAAAACGCAGGCGCAGGCACTCTATAGCCGCCCGCCTAGGGGTCAACTTGCCTGTGCCGCCTGCATTTTCGGGAGCCGACAGCAGAACCGGTCAGACAAACGGCAGCGCCAGCACGGCATAGCGCAGTAATTTCCCGACGCCCGCCAGCACCAGAAAAGAGAGCAGACCGCTGCGAAGCAGCCCCGCCGCCAGACAGAGCGGATCGCCGACAACCGGCAACCAGGCCAGCAACAGAGCCGGCTTGCCATACTTCGCAAACCATGTTTCAGCATGGGCGATTTGCTGCTCAGATATTTTCAGCCATTTGCGATGCAACGCTTCGTTGCCAAAGCGCCCCATGGCATAGGTAATCACGCTACCCAGCAGGTTGCCAAGCGTCGCAATCAGCACCAGTCCGACAACATCGCCGCCCTCATTCAGACGATACAGCAACAACGCTTCGGAACCGCCGGGAAACAGCGTGGATGAAATCAGCGCCGAGGAAAACAGTGTCCAATCCATGCCGGCACGCTAGCATGAGTAGCCACAAACTCCGATCCACAGGATACGTTGATGCGCATCTGCTACCGATATGAATCGCCAATAGGCCCGATCAGTTACCTTTGGGATGGAACGCTATGTTCGCGCATCCGGCTTGGCGCAACTGACGAACGACTCAATCCCGCAAAAGATCCCGTATCCGAATGGCTATCTGCATATTTTGAGCATTGCGAACTACCCCTGCCGCCACTGGCTGCGCCGGCCACGCCGTTTCAGGCCAGACTGCGTGATGCGCTGATGATGATCCCGTCCGGAGAGGTGCGCACCTACGGCGAACTGGCCGGCTTACTGGCGAGCGCCCCGCGCGCCCTGGGACAGTCGCTTGGCGCCAACCCGCTGCCCATCCTGATTCCCTGTCATCGCGTCGTGGCCGCCGATGGCATCGGTGGCTTTTCCTACGGCACAGAGTGGAAGGAAAAGCTGCTGGCATTTGAATCATGCCGCTGAGTCGTTACCATGCGCGCTTCTATTTGAGAGGTAAAGTTCATGACCACAGCAACAGCACGCCACATTCTGGTAGATTCAGCAGAAAAGTGCGCAGAACTGAAAACACAAATTGAAGGCGGCGCTGATTTTGCCGATCTGGCCAAACAGCACTCCAGCTGTCCTTCCAGCCGCAATGGCGGCGATCTGGGAGAGTTCGGTCCGGGCATGATGGTGCCGGAATTCGACAAGGTGGTATTTTCAGCCGAAGTCGGCACTGTACAGGGGCCGGTGAAGACGCAGTTCGGCTATCACCTGCTGGAAGTCACCAGCCGTAGTTAAGAGATCATATAGTTATTCAGAGCTGCCTTCACGCACTGGAAAGTCGGTGAAAGGCAGTTCGATTTCACCGGAGATGGTCACTTTGAGTTTACCTTCCCCGGCTGAAAGCATGGGCGCATCCGCCGTAGATTTCGCCATCATGGCCATTTCGTTTCTGTAGAACACCGGCCTTGGCGCCGTGCTATTGGTATTCAATCGGATAACTCTGAAGGCGGTGGCATCCAACCCGTGCGCAATCACCTTCGCTCTGGCCCGAAATGCGGCAATCGCCTCTATCCGTAGCGCGTTCATGGCTTTTTTAGATGCTTGCTCGCTGATGCGGAAATTCAGTCCGGAGAGGTGCGCTCCGGCCGTTTCGATAGCGTCCAGCCAGTCCGACACTCGCTCCAGATGCGTTGTCCTGATCTGCCCGGTTTGCGTCATGCGCCAACCGCTACGGATGCGTTGGCTGTTTTTGGGATACTTCCATACAGGTTGCAGGTTGCGGCTGATGGTTTTGACCACCAGCCCCTTTTCCCGCTGCAGGCGCTGCTGCACCGCCCGGCTGACACGATTTACATAGCGACGCACCTCAGCGGCATCCACCCCCTCTTTCTCGACACGAAAACTGACCAGTAACTCATCGTTTGGCAGTTCACGTTGCACCGTCGCACTGAGGCTGACACGCGTGCCTGCCGTGTGCCGCCCATCGGCGCTGGCCGGCAGCGGCAGAAGCATGAGAAGTATCAACCAAGCATATCGCATGTCAGCAGTATGAGCTGGCCGGCATATTCTGCAAGCCTGAGATTTGGCCTGAGATTCGACCTCCAAAGTTGAGACTGGAAAGTGCGCACGCCGATTGTAGAAACGGCTCCACCGCCAGCCGCGTCGATGCAATCCATGCCTGATCTTCAACGCTCACTGCATTAAAAATGATTCGGGCCGGCGATCGTTGCATCTGTTTCAGTTTATCCAGCGTCAGCAATGTCTGGTTAATTGCGCCAAGTTTGCAGCCGACCACCAGCCAGATCTCACAATCCGGCATCGCCGCAATCCAGTCCGACACCAGCCAGTTGCCGGCGACCGGCGTCATCAGCCCCCCCACGCCCTCAATCAGACACCCCTGCAGCCCGGCTGCCCGCGCATGACACCACTGCACCAGCCGCTTCGGGTCCACTGTTTCCCCTTCGGCAGCCGCCGCCTGTGACGGCGCAGCCGGCTGCGCATAGCGATAGAGGTTGATCAGATCCGCATCCGTCAAGCCCTGAACGGATAGTAAAGCATCGATATCCTCATTGCGCCCCGCACCATCCAGGCCGCATGCAACCGGCTTCAGTGCGCGGGCGCGAATCCCCTGCGCCAGCAATGAATGAACCGCAGCCGCGGTCACCCATGTTTTGCCGGCGCCCGTATCTGTGCCCGTGATAAATACGCTATGAACCATGATCAAACTGTAAAGCAGGCGGATGAAGAATGGAATTGTTGAGTTGGGCCTGTGCAACTGGTCGCCGGTTTTTTCTCCTGATATTTTTTCCTTACACTTGCGCTGAATGTTACCGCACGTAATATCCCGCACCGCATGCACGAGCAATCAATAATGTAAACTGGTTTCAGGTGGACACATGAATAATGTACAGGCGCTGCCAGGGGCGTTTCCCCTGCACGAAGATCGCGATTTCCTGTCGGAGAGCGAATGGGTGATTTTCAAACTGCTCTGTAAACCGCTTGATGCGATCGCAGATGAAGATGCGGAAATACTCTCTGAGGCTACCGGAAATCAGGTTTCAACCGCCCGTTGTGACGAGCTGATCCGTATCGTACGCATCTCACATCTGCCCGGACTGGGCAGCTGGATTGCACGCCTGCTGGCGCAAGCCGGATTTAACGATAGCGACATGCGGAACAAGGATGCAGCCGTACTGACTGCCGGCGTGAATGCAAAAGCGGGTTACAACATCTGCAACGAAGCCACCACCCGCGCCTTGGACAGATTGCAAATGCAGTGGAAAGGCGCAGCCTTGTGAGCCTGCGCACTGATCGGGCGATTGGTTCAAAATAGCATCAACCTGTGCGCATTTTATACAACCACCCGCCGGGCGAATCAGCGCTTTGTTGAATCGCAACCGAGCTGAAAGGATAATATATGAGTGAACGCATACTGGTGACTGGCGGAGCAGGATATATCGGCTGCAACATTGCCGCTGCGCTGGTCAAACGCCCAGGCGCAGAAGTGGTGGTGGCGGATAATTTTTCATCCGGCGACTGGCGCAATCTGCTGCATGTCGATTGTGAACTGCGCGCGGTCGACTGCGATGATCCCGACCTGCTGGAAGATATTGCCGACGGGCAGTTCTCCGTCGTATTCCATGAGGCCGCCATCACCGATACGACGGTCATGGATCAGCGGCTGATGGTTGAAGTCAACACCAATGCCTTCGCCAGCCTGCTGGACGCCTGCGATTTCTCCGGCACGCGCATGGTCTACGCATCATCGGCCGGCGTCTATGGCAACTCCCCCGCGCCCAATAAAATCGGCTGCGGTGAAGAGGCGGCGAATATTTACGGCTTTTCCAAGCTCTGCATGGATCGTATCGCCGCCCGCCGCTATGAATCACAGCGTGCGCCGATCATCGG
>JALUYG010000151.1 GCA_027013105.1 Mariprofundus sp. | reverse complement strand
GCCGTTACAGAGAGCCGGGACGCCTGTCTGGTTGGCACGACCGAGCGGCAGGGTTCTGCATGGCTCGGGCGCGATGCCGGCGAGCTGGCCGGTGTGGAGACGCTCGGCATTCAGCTTGTGGATGATGTCAATAGCTGCCCGGATGGCGATGTGCTGATCGATTTCACTGCGCCTGAGGCCAGCCTGAAACATGCGGCCTTTGTGGCCGAACACGGCATGGGCATGGTGATCGGCACGACCGGCTTTGATGCCGCGCAACTGCAGCAGTTGCGCAATACGCTGGCCGGTTCGGCTGTTGTCATGGCCGCCAACTATTCGGTGGGCGTCAATCTGGCATTAAGTTTGATCAAGCGCGCCGCTCAGGTGCTGGGCGACGATTACGATGCGGAAATTTTCGAGGCGCACCACAAGCACAAAGTCGATGCCCCCAGCGGTACGGCGCTGGCCATGGGGCAGGCGCTGGCAGCGGGTCGCAGCGTCAACCTGGATGATGTCTCCGTGTTGTCCCGGCAAGGCATCGTCGGGGCGCGCAAGGCCGGTTCCATTGGTTTTTCCGTTGTGCGCGGCGGCAATATTGTCGGCGAGCACAAGGCGATGTTTATTGCCGATGAAGAGCGTGTCGAGATCAACCATACCGCCAGCGACCGCATGGTCTTCGCCCGTGGCGCAGTTCGCGCCGCCAACTGGCTGTCGGCGCGGTCGAACGGCTGGTACGATATGCAGGATGTGCTCGGCTTATCTGAGTGATCAAGCCGTAAAAAGCCCGCTTGCGGGCGCTTGCAAAGTTATCCAAACGAACGCGCATGGCTGTGTTATATTGATGCATTGAAGCGGAGGCGAAAGCCTTCGCTTTTTATTTGCAAACTTGGGGCTGGATTCGCGCTTGCCCGGGGTTAGCATCGCGCGATGCGTTTTGAACTTGCCGGCAACTTCAAACCCCGTGGCGATCAGCCGCAGGCGATTGCGGAACTGGTCGATGGCGTCGAGAGCGGCCGCAAACATCAGACCCTGCTCGGCGTTACCGGCTCCGGCAAAACCTACACCATGGCCTGCGTGATCGAGCGCTGCCAGAAGCCGACCCTGATTATGGCCCCCAACAAGACGCTGGCGGCGCAGCTCTACGGCGAATTCAAACAGTTCTTTCCCGATAATGCGGTCGAGTATTTTGTCTCCTATTACGATTACTATCAGCCCGAAGCCTATGTGCCGTCGAGCGACACCTATATCGAAAAAGACTCCTCCATCAATGAGCAGATCGATCGCATGCGCCACGCCGCCACGCGCGCCCTGCTGGAGCGTGAGGATGTGATTATCGTCGCTTCGGTGTCGTGCATTTACGGGCTCGGCAGCCCGGAAGCCTATGCCGATATGCTGCTCTATTTTGAGGTGGGGCGTCAGGTTGATCAGCGCGACGCCGTCAATAAACTGGTCGAGTTGCAATATCAGCGCAACGATATGGATTTCCATCGCGGTACGTTTCGTCTGCGCGGCGATGTGCTGGAGATCTTTCCGGCCCATGCCGAGGATTTCGCCATTCGGATCGAATTCTTCGGCGATGATGTCGATGCTATCTGCCGCTTTGATCCGCTCACCGGCTCGCGCATCGAGCGGCTGCATAAATATACTGTGTTTCCCAAAAGCCATTTTGTCACGCCGCGCGATCAGCTGCTCAAAGCCATGGACGCCATCCGCGATGAGCTGGCCGAGCGGCTGGCCGAACTGCACGATCAGAACCGGCTGGTGGAAGCGCAGCGACTGGAACAGCGCACCATTTTCGATCTGGAGATGATTCAGGAGGTGGGCTACTGCACCGGTGTGGAGAACTACTCCCGCCACCTGACCGGCCGGCCGGCCGGCGTAGCGCCGCCGACGCTGCTCGACTATCTGCCCAACAATGCGCTGGTGATGCTGGATGAATCGCATGTCACCGTGCCGCAGATCGGCGGCATGTTCAAAGGCGATCGTTCACGCAAACAGACGCTGGTCGATTTCGGCTTTCGTCTGCCCTCGGCGCTCGATAACCGGCCATTGCAATTTCATGAGTTTGAGAGGGTCGTGCCGCAGACAATCTACGTGTCGGCCACGCCGGGGCCGTATGAACTGCAGCAGTGCGGCGGCGTGGTAGTGGAGCAGATTATCCGCCCGACCGGGCTGGTCGATCCGCTGGTGGAGGTGCGACCGGCGCGCACGCAGGTGGATGATTTCGTCTCTGCGGCCAACCGGATCATTGCGCAGGGGTTCCGTGTGCTGGCGACCTGTCTGACCAAGCGCATGGCCGAAGATCTGAGCGAGTATCTCAATAATCTGGATATGAAGGTGCGCTATCTGCACTCCGATATCGATACGGTGGAGCGCATGGAGATTCTGCGCGATCTGCGTCTCGGCGTGTTCGATGTGTTGATCGGCATCAACCTGTTGCGCGAAGGGCTCGATCTGCCGGAAGTGGCGCTGGTGGCTATTTTCGATGCCGATAAAGAGGGCTTTCTGCGCTCTGAGCGTTCGCTGACCCAGACCATCGGCCGGGCGGCGCGCAACGCCGAGGGGCGCGTGATTCTCTATGCCGATCGGATCACCGATTCGATGCAACGCGCCATGCATGAGACTGAACGGCGGCGCGAGAAACAGCTGGCCTATAATGCG
>JALUYG010000150.1 GCA_027013105.1 Mariprofundus sp. | reverse complement strand
ATTTTGATATTGTTTGCTCCAAACCGAGCAAACGCGTAAATAATTTGCCCGTAACTGTGCTGCTAAGCATGGTCGCGTAGCAAAATAGGTGAAACTTCAATTCAGTTTACGACACCCGAAAATAAAATAGCCCATAATTCACGAAGCACTTACTTCCACCTTATTATCATATCGAATTTTCCGTGCCCCTGATGCGCCGGCGGCTAATGCCGCCGGCGCATATTGGCGGTGTGGAATGTCAATCCATCCATGCATAGAACTGGCGGTCTCCGCCATACGGATATGCCCGATGGTGTTCATGGTATTCATGACGGGCATGTGCTTCCCGGGCCTCATGGCGAGCATGCGCTTCTATCGCTTCATGCCGAGCATGGTTGTCATGATAGCGACCGTGCCGATAGCCATATCCGGGAGTGGCATAATGACATTCGCGCTGCATGCGGGCATTGCGTTCTCTGGCTCGTTCATACTCCTCATGCTCTTCGTAGGCTTCCCGATCACTATATTCGGGATATGCGTAATCCGATTCCCGGTCATCGACATATTCATCGTCCACGTATTCGGGCCTCAGACTGCCAAGAAATGCGCCTGCAATGCCGCCGAAAAGAGCTCCGATCACCGCGCCATCTTCCCGATCCTCGCTTTGATAGCCGATCATTGCGCCAGCCGTGGCTCCGAGTGCGGCGCCCGTTAACATATTACGACCCTGCGGCCCTGCATAGGCAGATACGGATGTGAATGAGACAATAACCAGTCCGAATAGTATTTTTTTCATATACGCCTCCTTTGAATGGGTAGGCACAGTATGAGAGCGGGCAGGTTTTTGAGAAAGTGGATATTGTCAACTATTAAGGGGAATTATCACACGTTATAAAATCTTCACTGCCCAGCGAGACCAGGGAGTGTTTAGTTCGCCCACGGATGGGGCTACAGGTTCTGTTGAGACTCCGCCTTTTCAGGCTGTAAATCGGCGCCGCTTGCCGGCGTTGTATTTTCCATATGCTGCAGAGAATACTTCTCCAGAAACACGGTTAAATTGGCCACCACGAGTGAATAGACCACGATGCCAATCACCATTGTGATAACAGCGATCACGCGCCCGCCGGGCGTGATCGGAACCACGTCGCCATAGCCTACAGTTGTTAATGTCACAAAGGCCCACCATAACCCATCCGGCAGCTGACCAAATTGCGGATTTTGGCCGTGTTCCAGCAGAAAGGTGAGCGTGCCAAAAACAAATACCAGCCCGAACACCATGGCCATGGCGACCGGCAGATTTTCACCGGATAGCAGCAGCAGGCGAATAAGGCGGTCTTTATTGCTGCGAATGAGCGCACCCAGTCGTAATGCAGGAATCAGGTGCGCCAGCCTGAGCGCCATCAGCATACGCAGCACCGGCGAAGAGAGCAGTACGATCACGGCAAGATCGAACCAGTTGGACTTCATCCACTGCTTGCGGTTATCCGCAATCCACCAGCGTACAAAGAACATCGCGACAAAACTGACCAGAGACGCCATCAGCGTCCAGGCGGGCAGAGAGTGGATAAAGGGCGCCGCTACGGCGCCAATCGTGGTAAGAAACAGCCCGCTATCCAGAGCGCGTTGCCAGAAGGTGCGTCGGTTCATGATTTAATGGTCGTTGCCTGCCTTGTGGCCGAAATAGAGCGCCAGCGAAATCAGGAAAATACCCGCGCCCATATAGAGAATATTCAACGGGTCGTCGAAGGTGACATGCAGGACGTTTTTGAAGAAGGCGACGATCAGGATCATCAGAATCACCTTGCCCAGCCGGTCTTTCAGATCATCGAGAGATTCGATCTGCAGCAATTTGCCGGCCGTCGGGTTGCCTTTGGCGGCGTCGATCTTGTCGATATGCAGTTCATACACGCCGAGTGCAAAGATCAGCAGCACAATGGCCAGCAGAAAATCATCGACAGCCGTGATAACATGACTAACGACGATGACATGGAAGTGTTCCACCTCATGGCCCATAAAATAGACTTTAATAAATTCGATAAGCAGTTCGCCCATGTCCCAGGCCGATGAGATAAACAGCAGGGCCATGCCCACAATGCAGGACCATACCGCCATCAGTGTTAAATAACGTGAGTTCCATAGCAGTGCTTCAAAAAATGTTTTCATATGCGCCCCCTCAGCTAAGCTGAACACTTGCTGGCCGATATCCCTGAATCCCAGCATGTTTCGTGCCAGATGTTATCCGAATTGAATTATGCTGGCCATTCTCCAGCCCCGGCGCGCAGCAAAACCGGCTCATCCGTACATAAATCCACGACAGTGGATGGAGTCATGCCGCCCCAGCCGGCATCCAGCACGACGCATGACAGGTGTTTCAGGCGAGGCACGAACTCATCCGGATCAAACGCCGGGTAATCATCGTCGGGAAATTGCAGGGTTGTGCATAACAGTATCTCTCCGCAGGTCTCCATGAGCAGGCGACAGACCGGATGATCGGGGATGCGGATACCCACATCGCGACGCTTGCCGAATATGCGGCGCGGCAGTGCGGCACTTGCTGGCAGAATAAATGTGTACGGGCCGGGCAGGCAGCGTTTCAGAATCCGATGCGCCCGGTTGTCGATGCGCACGCAGGTGGCCGCTTGCGACAGGTCGGCGCAGATCACAGCCCACAAATGG
>JALUYG010000149.1 GCA_027013105.1 Mariprofundus sp. | reverse complement strand
TGACGCAGACCAAAGACCCGGAAGAATACCGCAAAAAACTGCTACTCCACCGGCATGCGGCATCAGAGCAATCCCATTAAAAAACCTTTTCTTACCGCATTGGTCTTCCTTTGCGTTCTTTGCGACTTTGCGAGACCAATGCCTTTTCAGCAAGCTGCGCATCCTGCTCTTCCTGCCATAACCAGCGCTGGTGACTCCAAAGCCACAATTCGGGGCGCTGGTGAATCGCCGGCTCGAATGTTTTGCCGATATGTTCGGTGATCCGGTAAATATCCTGATCCTTGTCGCCGCTTGGAGCCGGCATTTCAATGGGCCATAACTCCATCCGGAAGCGGAACGACCTGCCAATTCGATGCAGCGCCACGCCAAACACCGGCGTGCCGTATTTAGAGACAAATTTCGCCGGCAACGTGGAGGTGTTGGCCAGGTGCCCCATAAAAGGCACTGGCAGACCTGTGGAGAGGTGCTGATCGAGCAGCACGGCAATGCTGTGCCCCTTTTTGAGCGCGGCAGGCAGCCAGCGCAAACCCTGCTGGCGCGGGTGCATGGATACGCCGAAACGTTCGCGGCGCTGTTTGACGAACTGCTCAAGCGCCGGATTTTTGATCGCCCGGTAGATGCCGTCCACATTGGGCGTCAGCGTGGCATACATAATGCCGCACAACTCCCAGTTGCTGTGGTGGTAGAAAATATTGAAAACGCCCTTTCCCTCCGCCATGGCGGCCAGAAACTGCGCTTTGCCCTCCACCTGTACCCTTGATTGTAAAAAAGCTTTGGAACGTAAAAACACATGCGGAATTTCCAGCATGGTTCGCCCCATTTCAGCAAAAGATTCCCGCGCAATATGTCGTTGCCATGCGGTGCTGCGATCAGGGTAGATGCGGGCCAGGTTGCGTACGGCAATCTCCCGGCGTCTGCGGATCAGGTGAAAAGCGAGACGCCCTGCGCCGGCGCCGATTGCTCCTGCCAGACGGACGGGGATCAGACGAATGATCCAGAAAATGGCGCGCACAAATGCCGCCTGCAGGGTAGGCATCAGCCGTTAAGCTCGTTTGCCAGCATGTATTTAACTCCTGGTTGAACTGAAATTGCGACTGAACCATTGTCGCTTTCAACTCTGCGCCGTTTTACATGAGACCAATCCCATGAGACCAACCCACATGAAAGTGACCGGACGCGTTAAAATGGCCGGCAGCCTTGACTGGCAGCGGCGTGATGTCTACCGAATTCTTGTGCTGGCTGTATGGGCGGCGCGGTTATCCCCGGTGCAGGAATGCGCCCGGATTGATCAGTTTGCCACGGTGGCGCACTTCGTAGTGCAGGTGCGGCCCGGTGGAGTGGCCGGTGGAGCCGATGCGGCCAATCATCTGATGGTCCGCCATGACATCGCCAACGTGAACGCTCAGGCTGGAGAGGTGCGCATAGCGGGTTTTATAGCCGTAACCATGAGCGATATCCACCACATAGCCGAAATCTTCCATTTTTCCGGCAAAGGTGACCACGCCGGGGCTGGCCGCCAACACCGGCGCGCCGTAGTGGTTGGCGATATCGACGCCGCGGTGTACAGCCGGCCTGCCGGTGAAGGGGTCAATACGCGGGCCAAAGCCAGAGCTGATCCAGCCGCCAGTTGTCGGCCAGGCGTGCGGCCTGGCGACCGAAGCGCTATTTTTCTTCTCCAGCATAAAATCAACAGCGGCCAGTTGTACATCCAGCTGTTTCAGCTTTGCATGCATGGGTTCCAGAGAGCGACGCAAGCTGGTATCGGCGTCGTAGCCGCCTGCAAGTGGTTGGCGCAGGCCGCCGAAAGCGGGCGTCAGGCTGAAATCAAATTCGGACTTATCCAGAGCGGCAACCTCAACCAGATGGGAGCCTAGCGCATCCAGCCTGGCCATTCTGGCTTGCATCTGACCCAGCGTGCGCGCATAAACCGCCAGTTTGTCATTGTCGGCCTGTAGTTGACTGCGCAGTTCGGCGATGCGGCGATCCTTGTCGCTGCGCTCATGGTGTATAAATTTTTGCGCCTGTTGCAGCGCCAGAGACAGCTGCTCACTGCGGTAAACACTGTAAACGCCCCACGCGCCAAAGCTCGCCAGGGCGAGCAGCAATGCGCATGCCGACAGCACCAGCTTCCGATGCATAACCAGGCCGAACAGGTTGCCGGATGAGGATATATATAGCGGTTTTTTCATGTACTCAGGTTGGCCTCCATGGCAAAAATCAAACGGCAATCATCCTCTGCCGCAACCCCATACGCTGTGATGGTCGTCACATATCAGAACGACCGTGAATGGCAGTGCAAACAATTCGCTCATCTGTCTTCATTGACGGGGAAAATCAGGCTTTTAAGCTTGCGCGATGCCAGCTTCACCTTTCCATCGACAAGAGATCGCTATTAACCGTCACTGCATGCAAGCGCTGCTGCATGAGGCTATGGATGCAATCTCCAGAGAGCAAGGTTGCTGCCAGGGTCTGCTTGCCGGCGGCAATATTATTGAAAAACACCAGCCTGTCACGAAAATTGAACCTGCAGATTCCTCTTTGGATGGATTTTTTCGCCAGCATTCGCAGGTCGGCATCTATCTGCTTGTGCGTCAACCATCTGATCTGGCGCGGCTGCATCGCTTGGCCGAATGCGTGCGCATGCGGGCAAATAGCGCCCCAATCTGCTATTTAATTCTGGAATCGACAGAGAAAGGCAGGCTTGAAGCCTGCCTGTTTGCCGATGAGAGGCGTAGCGCGCCGCTAACGCTGACGCTGCAGGAAGACGGCAGTCTGTACCCCGCCGTCGGAAATCGTTAGGGTTTTGCGTCATGCGCATCTGCCATATTGGACTGAACCACAAAACCGCGCCGGTTGAGTTGCGCGAACGCCTCGCCGTGAGCGAAAGCGACATTGCCGAGATTTTACAGCAGCGCATTGCGCATCCGTCCATTCGCGAAGCGGCGCTGCTCTCCACCTGCAATCGGGTGGAGATGACTGTTGTCACCCACGATCCCGATGCCGCAATTGCCGCCGTACATGAGTGGTTTGCGGAAAAATCGGGCATGGATCTCGAAGATGTGTGCGAGCACCTCTACGCTTACACCACCGACAAGGCTATTCGACATCTGTTTTCTGTCGCTGCAGGGCTGGATTCGCTGGTGCTCGGCGAGCCGCAAATCCTCGGCCAGGTGAAAGCTTCGTATGAGCTTGCGCTGGCTGCAGGCAGCGCCGGCCATGTGCTGCACCGGTTGTATCAATCCACCTTTGCTGCCGCCAAGCGCGCCCGCAGTGAAACAGGTATCGGCAAGCAGGCGGTCAATATCTCGTCCTGCGCCGTGGAGCTGGCGCGCCATATTTTCGGTGATCTGGCCGGCAAAACTGTTCTGCTGATGGGGGCGGGTGAGATGGCGGAACTGGCGGCGCGGCATCTGCGCGGCAACGGCTGCACCGATATTCTCGTGGCCAACCGCACCCTGAAACGGGCCCAGAATCTGGCGCGCGAATTCGAGGGGCACGCGCTCACCATGGAGCAGCTGTCCGATTATCTGGATGCGGCGGATATTGTTCTCTCCAGCACCGGCGCCAGCACTTTCGTGCTGCTGCCCGACGCCGTTGAGGCGGCGATGAAAAAACGGCGGGGCGATCCGATGTTTCTGGTCGATATCGCCGTGCCGCGCGATATCGACCCGCGCATCGCTGATATCGATGGCGTTTATCTCTACGATATTGATGATCTGCAGCAGGTGGTGCAGGGCAACGTTGAGCATCGCGCTCAGGAGGCCGAGCAGGCCGGAGAGATTATTGCTGAAGAGACGGCCCAGTTTCAACGCTGGCTGAAATCGCTCGAATCGGTGCCATTGATCCGCACGATTCAACAGCAGATGGATGTCCGCCGCAGAGAAGAGATGGAAAAGGCGTTGCGCTACATGAAAGGGTTTGACGCCGATCAGCTTGCGGCGGTGGAACGCTTCAGCAAATCGTTGATGAAACGCTATATGCATCCGACGCTGAGCACCTTGAAAAAATTGCCGGACGATATGGAAGGCGACCTGCTGATGGGGGCGGCGACCCGCCTGTTCGATATCGATTTTCCGGCAGATAGCGGCGCTTCACGCCACATCTCCCAAAAGGGGCACGATGAACACTCGTCTGGATAACATTCTCAGGCGACGAGAAGAGATCGCCATCTCGCTCGCCGACCCCGACATCACATCCGACAACCAACGCTACACCAAATTATCGCGCGAATATGCCGACATTGAGCCGGTCGCTGAAGAGGCGGAAAACTATCTGAAGCTGCAACAGCAGCTTCAGGATAACCGCGAAATGGCGGCGGATCCGGAGTGCGATGCGGAATTGCGTGAACTGGCGGAAGCCGAAATCGCGACACTGAAGCAGGCGCTTGCCGAGTGTGAGGCGCGTTTGAATCTGCTGCTGCTGCCCAAAGATCCGAACGACGCCCGCGACATTATTCTTGAAATCCGCGCCGGCACCGGCGGTGATGAAGCGGCGCTGTTCGCCGCCGATCTGTTTCGCATGTATTGCCGCTATGCCGAAACTGCGGGATTCAGGGTGGAGGTGCTCTCCGCCAGCGACACCGGCATCGGCGGCTACAAGGAGGTGGTCGCCCAGATCAGCGGCACCGGCGTATTTTCGCGCTTTAAATTCGAATCCGGCGTACACCGTGTGCAGCGCGTGCCCGAAACCGAATCCGGCGGCCGCATTCACACCTCGGCCTGCACCGTGGCCGTGCTGCCGGTGGCCGAAGCGGTGGATGTGAATATCCGCACGGAGGATCTGCGCATCGATGTCTATCGCGCTTCCGGCGCCGGCGGCCAGCATGTCAACAAAACCGAATCGGCAGTGCGCATCACCCACCTGCCCAGCGGTATCGTGGTGACCTGTCAGGATCAGTCCAGCCAGCATAAAAACAAGGCGCAGGCCATGAAGGTGCTGCAGGCCCGCCTGTTCGACCAGGAGCAATCTTCCGCCGATGCCGAACGCGCCGAGACGCGCAAGGGCATGGTCGGCTCCGGCGATCGCTCCGAACGTATTCGCACCTACAATTTCCCGCAAGGGCGCATCACCGACCACCGCATCAATTTGACGCTCTACAAACTCGACCAGATACTCAATGGCGATATGGGCGAGCTGATCGACGCCCTGCTCACCCGCCATCAGGCCGAACTGCTCGCCGCCCAGTCATAGTTACTGAACAGTTTGCCCGGCATGGAACTGGCAGTATGAATATAAGAGAGCTGCTGCAACAGGCGGCCGAACAACTCAAACAGGCCGGCTGCGATGCGCCGAGGCTGGATGCCGAGTTGTTGCTGATGCATCTCTGCCATCTTGGTCGCACCGATCTGATTATTCGCGCCAACGACAGGGTGTCGGAGGCTGTCGGAAAGGATTTCAGGCAACTGCTGCAGCGGCGTATCCGGCGCGAACCGCTGGCCTATATTCTCGGCCACAAGGAGTTCTGGTCGCGTTCTTTTATTGTAAACAGGGACGTGCTCATTCCCAGACCGGAAACGGAACATCTGATCGAGGCGGTTATGGCGCGCTTTCCGGAGCGCCGCGCCGCGCTGCGGTTTTGCGATATCGGCACGGGTTCGGGCTGTATTGCAGTGACGCTGGCCTGCGAGTTTCCGAATGCCACTGTGATCGCCAGCGATATTTCCGTAGCGGCGCTCGATGTCGCCCGGCGCAATGCTGAGCAGCTTGGCGTGATTGATCGCATGCTGTTCAGGCAGGGTGATATGCTGGCGGCGCTGCAGCCCGGCGACGGGCCGTTCGATGCGCTGATCTCCAATCCGCCCTATGTCGCCGCAGATGAGATGGGCGGGCTGGAAGAGGAACTGGCGCAGGAGCCGCGCCACGCCCTCACCGATGAGCAGGACGGCCGCAAATATTTGACGACGATGCTGCGTCATGGCCCGGAATATTTGCAACCCGGCGGTTATATCATGCTGGAAACCGGCTTGTGCGGTTTGCCTGCTACGCCCGAGCAGCTCATGCGCGATCAGGTGATTTATGATCTGGCCGGCCATTTGCGCGGCGGCGTGTATTGTCTTGCCGCGTAGTCAGTGCGCAGCTGACCTGAAAAGTAGGTGGAGTCGGTTATGCATTGTGGCTATGCTTCGCATCACTTTTTCAACGGGGCGAGAATATGGATATTGATGTAAGAAAAGTGGCGATGCTCTCCCGCATTCGCCTGACCGACGACGAGGCGGCGGAGCTCGGGCCGCAATTATCGAATATCATCGGCTATGTGGAGCAGCTGAGCGCCGTGAATACCGACGGCGTGGAACCGATCGCCCACCCGCACGATATCGCCATGCCGCAACGCGTGGATGCGGTGACCAACAGCAACCGCCGCGACGCCCTGCAAGCCTCCGCCCCCAAAACTGAATCGGGCCTCTATGTTGTGCCCAAGGTGATCGAATAATGCCCTTTTCCACCCTATCCGATATTCAAAGCCGGCTCGATGCCGGCCAAACCACTGCTGTGGCCGTGGCCAAAACCTACCTCGACCGTATCGCCGCTTTTAACGGCGATCTGAATGCTTTTGTCGATATCGATCCGGCGCATGTGCTGGAGCAGGCCGAAGCCAGCGACGCCTATCGCGCCAAACACGGGGCGCGCGCGCTCGAAGGGTTGCCGATCGCCGTCAAGGATATCTTCTGCACTCAGGACGGGCCGACCCGCTGCTGCTCGAATATCCTGAAAGATTTTCACGCCCCCTACGATGCGCATGTGATCACCCGGCTGAAAGAGGCCGGCGCGGTGCTGGTCGGCAAGACCAACATGGATGAATTCGCCATGGGCTCCTCGACCGAAACCTCGGCCTTCGGCCCGTGTCGCAACCCGTGGGATCTCGAACGTATTCCGGGCGGCTCCTCCGGCGGTTCGGCCTCGGCGGTGGCGGCGGCGCTGGCGCCAGCGGCGCTCGGCACCGATACCGGCGGCTCGATTCGTCAACCGGCAAGCGTCTGCGGCATAACCGGTCTGAAACCGACCTACGGCCGTGTTTCGCGGCGCGGCATCATCGCCTTCGCCTCCTCGCTGGATCAGGCCGGACCGATGGCGCGCACAGTGAAAGACGCCGCCATGATTGCCGCCGCCATCTCCGGCCACGACTCGATGGATTCGACATCCGTGCCGGATGCGCCGGCCGTCGATTGGCTGGGCGCCTGCGATAAAACCGATATGAAAGGCCTGCGCATCGGCAAGCCGAAAGAGTATTTTGTCGATGGCATGGACGCCGGCGTGCGCGCCGCCATCGATGCGGCGCTGGCCGAATGCGCAGCGCTGGGGGCGGAGATCGTCGATATCAGCCTGCCGCATACCGATGCTGCCGTGGCGGCCTATTACGTGATCGCGCCATCCGAGGCCTCGGCCAATCTGTCGCGCTACGATGCAGTGCGATTCGGCCACCGCTGCGAGAATCCGGAAGATCTGCTCGATATGTACACGCGCAGTCGTGATGAAGGTTTCGGCGCGGAGGTCAAGCGCCGCATCCTGACCGGCACCTTCGCGCTCTCATCCGGTTATTACGATGCCTATTATATTAAGGCGCAGCAGGTGCGCACGCTGATCCGGCAGGATTTTATCGACGCCTTTGAACAGGTCGATGTGATCGCCACGCCGACCAGCCCGATCACCGCCTTCAAACTGGGAGAGAAGACCGACGACCCGCTCACCATGTACCTCTCCGACATCTTCACCATCGCCATCAATCTGGCCGGTCTGCCCGGCATGAGTCAACCGTGCGGCTTTGTCGAGGGGCTGCCGGTCGGGCTGCAGTGGATCGCGCCGGCATGGCGTGAAGATCTGATTCTGAACGCCGCATCGGCCTATGAAGCCGCCACCGACTGGGTGAAAACACCGATCAATTTCGGAGGTGAAGCATGAGCTGGGAAGTTGTTATCGGCCTGGAAGTGCATGTGCAGGTCAACACCAAAACCAAGCAGTTCTGCGGCTGTTCGACACAGTTCGGCGCCGAGCCGAACACGCAGACCTGCCCGGTCTGCCTCGGCATGCCCGGTCAGTTGCCGGTGTTGAATATGGAGGCAGCGCGCAAAACCGTGCTGACCGGCCTGGCCATCAACGCCGATATCAATCTGGTATCGAAATTCGACCGCAAGAACTATTTCTATCCCGATCTGCCCAAGGGCTATCAGATCACCCAGTTCCCGCTGCCGATTGTCGAGCATGGCTATCTCGATATTCCGGTGAAGGATGGTGAGAAACGTATCGGCATCACCCGCATCCATATGGAAGAGGATGCCGGAAAGTCGATGCATGAAGGGCTGGACGGCGTCTCCCATATCGATCTGAACCGCTCCGGCGTGCCGTTGATGGAGATCGTCTCCGAACCGGATATGGCCGATGCCGACGAGGCCATCGCCTATCTGAAACAGCTACACCAACTGGTCTGTTTCCTCGATGTCTCCGGCGCCAATATGGAGAAGGGGCAGTTCCGCTGCGACGCCAATGTCTCGGTGCGGCGCCCCGGCGAACCGCTGGGCACCCGTGCCGAACTGAAAAACCTGAATTCGTTCCGCTTTATCAAACAGGCCATCGAATATGAGGTGAATCGTCAGATTGAGCTGATTGAAGATGGTGGCGAGGTGGTGCAGGAGACGCGCCTGTTCGATTCTGCAAAGGGCGAATCGCGCTCGATGCGCGGCAAGGAAGAGGCGCACGACTATCGCTACTTCCCCGAGCCCGATCTGCCGCCGCTGCGTTTTACGCAGGCGGAGGTCGATGCCATTCGTGCCGGCATGCCGGAGTTGCCGGGCCAGCTCAGGAAACGCTTCGAGACCGAATACGGGCTATCGCCCTATGACGCCGATGTACTCACCCAGACCCGCGATCTGGCGGCATGGTATGAAGCGCTGGTCGCCGCCCATCCGGCCGATCCGAAACGCTGCGCCAACTGGATGGCCAATGAGTTGCTGGGCCGTCTGAAAGAGAGCGGTACGGATATCGCCGAATCTCCGGTATCGCCGCAACGGCTGGCCGGATTGCTGGAGCGCATTGCCGACAACACCATTTCAGGCAAGGCAGCCAAGGATGTGCTCGATGCCATGATGACATCGGAAGACGACGCCGACGCCATTATCGACGCCAGGGGGCTGAAACAGGTCTCCGACAGCGGCGCGATCGACGCCATTATCGAGGAAGTGATGGCGGCCAATCCCGCTCAGGTGGAAGGCTACCGTGGCGGCAAGGAAAAACTGCTCGGCTTCTTTGTCGGGCAGGTGATGAAGGCATCACGCGGCAAAGCCAATCCCGGCATGGTCAACCAGCGTCTGAAAGCACTGCTCAAAGGCTGATCGAACCCGGTGTCGACAGGGCTGCGCAGAACGCTTGTCGCAGGTGCAGTCCTGTTGGCGCTGGCGTCGATGCTGGCGGTGCGGCTGAATGCAGCGAGAATCAGTCAGCACTTCTATGCGCAGGTCAGTCAGGCCACCGATGTCAGGCTCTCCGCTGACCAGTCCGGCCTGACCCTGATGCACGGCATCGGGCTTCGCCTTGAACGGGTGTCGATGCAGCACCGTCAGTTTCAGATGCAGGCCGGCCATATGGTGGTCAGCCTCCGTTTGTTGCCGCTGCTGCTGGGAAAAATCGAAGTCAATACGCTCGACATTCATGATGCTACGATTGTCATTCAGCCCGATGCACTGCAGCCGACTTCGGCAGCTATCTCATCGCTGCCGGTGCAGCGTATCGCCCTGATCCGTAGCCAGATACTCACTCCCGACGGTAAGGAATTGCTCAACAATCTGCATCTGGATCTGCGTAATATAGGCCTGAATCGCGAAACCCTCTGGGAACTGAACGCCAAACAGGGCGATGAGTCGATCAGCGGCAACGGGCGGCTGCTGTTTCGGGCCGGCGAACTGACCAGCGGCTTCGGCAAATTGAAACTGATCCGTTTCCCGTTGCTTCGACTGCAGTCGTTTGTTCCGGCGACACTGATGGGGTGGTTGCAAACGGAGGGCGAGCTGCTTGATGGCGCTTTCACGCTGGATATCAACAAAGCGCAGGCATGGTCGCTGTTCGGCGAAGCCAGTGTGGAAAATGGCAAGGCGGTCAGGACTGTGTCGCTGCGCGGCAAACTCAACCATGCCGAATCGGGCCGTCTCTCCTGGCGTGACAGTTTTGTCCATTTCGGCAAACATGGCGTGGTGGCGATCACCGGCGCATGTCAGCAGGGCCATTGTCAGACCACGCTGGAAGCGGAGCAGGTGCCGCTATCGCAGTGGAGCCAGTTGCTGCCTGCGAAACTGGCATGGGCGCATACGATTAAATCCACCACGCAACTTAAGGCGGATATCCAGTGGCAACAAGCGAGCTGGCGGGGCCATGCCGATATGGCGCTGTCGGATGCATCATTCCATGCCGGAGAGAGCGATCATCCATTGCCGGATATGCATCTGAAAATCGCCACGCTGTCGGGCAACGCCGATGGCTGGAAGACGGAGATGGCGATCACAGCGGCTGCGGATGATGGTCTGATCCATCTGCAGGGAGGCCAGCAGCGCCATGGCGATGTGAGCCTCGATTTTGACGCCAAATCAGCTGGCGCCGGATTATGGTCGCCGCTCTCCAATATGCTGTTGGCGTCACTGCAGATCAAGCCGGCGCTGCAGGCCACGGGAAAAATCAGCGGAACACTGCATCTGCAGCAGCATGGCGATGCCAGCGAAGTGCGATCCGAGCTGAATGCCGATGCGGCGCAACTGACTTACCCAGCGTGGCTGGTGAAGCCGGAAGGCGTGGCGGCGCATGGGCAGGCGACCATCCGGTGGCAGGGAACGAAAGTTGTCGCCGCCGCACTGAAAGGCTGGCAACTGGGTGAAGCCACACTGGGGCGACTGGATTGGCAGGTAAATACCAGGAAGGCTAAAAAATCGGCGTTGGCAGAAACAGCCCGGCAGACGCTGTCGATCAGACAGCTGAATGTGGATTTCGACCAGTTGAAAGAGCGGGGCGTGCAACTGCCTGCGCTGCTTCCGGACTGGCATGGCGCGCTCAGCGGCAGTGGCAGCACCAACTGGCCAGTACAAATGGCTGGCAAACTGCCATCGAAAAGCAACGACCAGCAGATGGCAGGCGATGAACAACAAACCGCCGCCACCGCGCAGCAGCTCCCTGCCCGTAAACAGCAGCATACGATATCGGAGATGGCCGCCAGGCTGACAGGCAAGTGGAAACTGGATGGTTTTGGCATCGATGACTGGCAGACGCATGGCGCTGTACACGCAGTGCGGGGGCGCTTTGCCAGCGATCGTCTGCAACTGGATGGACGCTATGGCAAAGCCACGCTGCAAGGCAGTTATCAGGCGGCGACAGGGCGCGGCGAAATCGATCTGCTTGATGGCGTTTTGAATCGGGGTGTGACTGACGCCGTACCCTCCTACTGGTCACAGTTATCGCTCAAGGGGCGCATTCGGCACGCCGAATTACTGTTTCTGGGCAATCGCTGGCAGGATATTCAAAGCCGCTACAAGCTCGCCCGGGGCCGGCTCATGCTGCAACAATTCAACGCCACTTTGGCCGGCGGCGCCCTCACGGCCAGGCAACTGGCGCTCACTGCGCGGCCGGATGGATTGGGCGTAGAGGGCGATCTGCGCGCCAAAAATATCCGGTTGCACCAACTGGCCAGCCTGGGCGACTGGCTGCAGGCGGACATCAGCGGCAAACTGCACGCCAATCTGCTCCTGCACGGCACCATTGGCCAAAGCAGCCCGCAAGCGTGGCAACGTAGCAATGGCGACATGCTGATTTACGACGGCAGCTGGCAGCAACGGCAAGCGCCCGCGACATCGCCGGAAAGCGGCGACAAGGCGGCAAAACCACTGCCGCGCCATGCCTTCAGCAAACTGGAATTCAGATTCCGCACGAAGGCGGAAAAAACCGATATCAGCGCCATCCAACTGACCAGCCACCGGCAACACTATCGCGGCAAGGCCAGCGTCAATGCGGATCTGCAGTTGCATGGCGAAATGCACAACCCCGCAGACAACAGCCGCTATCGTCTGGAGGGCGCGCTGCCTCGAATCAGCTGGATTGCCATGCCGAACAAACCTTAACACGAAAAAACCACGCGGTTGCATGGATGTTTTCCACGCTGTGATATGTTTCATTTCACGGGGTGGAAAATGGCCATGCGCGTTGGTGAGGATTCCAGGGTTACAGGCGCAGCGATACAACCTGTAGCCGCTGCGTTGCGGTTGACGGCCGGGCTTTGAGCTCCACCAGTTCCGATGCCGGCACGTAGGCGTGGGCGTAACGGTAGAGTTCATCATCCACCACCTCGCCATGATACATCAGTACATCCAGATCGATCGTGCGCGGCTTCCATGAGCCGCTGGAACGATCCCGCCCCTGCGCATCTTCCAGTGCCTTCATACGCCGGCGCACTTCCGTTTGTTCCAGTGCCGAATCGAACAGGCAGCAGGCATTGAGAAAATCATCGCCGTCCATGCCCACTGCAGCTGAGCGGTAAACGGATGAAAATGCGACGCTGCCGAATTCGGCTCTGAGCGCCGCTGCGGCTTGCAACAGATTGGACTCCGGATCGATATTGGAACCCATGCCCACCAGCACCTTAGTCATGTCTGCGCCTTTCAATCAGCACCGCTACATTCTCGCTACCGCGCACCGCGCCGGGCTTGGACATCTTCAGGCGCAACCATGGCACATGGAACTCATGAAGGACAATTGCAGCGCACTGTTCGGCCAGCGATTCGATCAGGCCGAAACTGGACTGCTCAACAAATGCAATCAGGCGTTTGGAGACAGCTTTGTAATCCAGAGTGTCTTCGATACTGTCGGTTTTTGCTGCTGTCGAAATATCCCATGCCATCTCCAGATCGAGACGTACCGTCTGCCGGATTTCCCGCTCCCAGTCATAAATGCCGATCACCGTTCGCACTTCCAGCCCCTCGATCAATACCCGGTCAGCTCCATCCATCAGACACCTCTCTGTATAAAAAATATATGTAAACACTTGACAATCTCAGCCTTGCCGACACAATTCGCCCGCTTTTTTACGGCTTTACATTAGCCTCGGGGGAACGACGCAATGAGCAGCACAACCATCAAATCGACCGAAGAAATTGTTTCCTGCTCTGATAACGGCCAGCATCCTCTGGTCTATATCAACCTGAAAAACGGCTCCGGACAGTGCCAGTATTGCGGCCAGAAGTTCATTCGTATCTCACAAACCGAGTCATCCAAAAAAGCCGCCTGACCCGCTCATTACAACAGCCGTTCAGCCGGCGCTATTCTGCCGGTTAATTTCAAACAGCGCGATGCCGGTCGCCACCGACACGTTCAGCGATTCCACCGATCCCGGCATGGGGATGTGAATCAGCTGGTCGCAGGACTCCCGCACCAGCCGGCGCATGCCTGCGCCTTCCGATCCCATCACCACCGCAGTTGCGCCGGTGAGTTTCGCATCATAAATCGATGTCTCCGCTTCACCTGCCAGACCCACCGTCCAGAACCCTTTTTGCTGCAACTGTTCGATACAGCGCTTGAGGTTGGTGACCTGCAACACAGGCAGGCGCGCCATGGCGCCGCAGGCAGATTTCGCCACCACCGGTGAGTGCAGATCGGCGGCATGATCCCTGGGCGCAATGACGCCAGCGCAACCGGCCGCTTCCGCCGTGCGCACGCAAGCGCCCAGATTGTGCGGATCGGTCACCTGATCCAGCAGCAACACCAGCGGCGCCGCATCCATATTCAGCGCCTGCAGCCATGCCTCAAATGAGACTGGCTGCACAACTCCCGCCGCAGCCAGTTTCGCGACCACGCCCTGATGCGGCACGCCTTCGGCCAGACGCGCTAACGCCTGCTTCGGCGCGAAAGAAAAACGGATACCGTTTTTTTTGGCCAGATGGATCAACTCATTGATGCGGGGATGGCGTTTACCCTTCTCAATCAGCAGCTCATCCACCGACTCGCCGGCATCCAGCGCATGTTTGACGGCATGTATGCCGGCCAGAACCCTCATTTGCTTCTCCTTGCACGCATCAGCTAACAGTTGGCAGCATGGTTTGTTTTCATACGGCCTGAGGTAGTCTGGCCGAAGATTGTATCGAATAATCTGGTGCGAGCCTTTTTCAACTTCACCCATGCGTCAAGATCGGATTGATTTTTCGCTGACAGGTCAGTCCATAATTTCTTACCTGATCAAACTACAATTGTTTGGAGCGGAGAGCCGGAGAGACTTGGGAAAGGAACCTGGGCATCCGGCTAGCGGGGAGAGGGGAAGGTTACTAACCGGATGCCTTGATCATACTGTCAGTCAGGCTGACGGGCCGATTCATTACAAGCCAGTGGAAGCGAGTGTAGTTGCGCATGATGAAACGCGCATGAAGCATCCATGAAGCATGGGCAGCTATTGCCTGTGCGGCGGCAACTTTGTTCCGGCCTTGTCCCGAAGGTGCCCGCTTATGCACGCGCGCCCACGGTTTTTTCAATTCAAGAGTGGCACACTTTATGCGATATTTATCAGCAAGAGATAAAGAACGACTGGCCACACAGCAGGTCAGGCAGGAGGTGCAAGATGGACAGCACTCGGGCAAGAAAAATCGCCAACACTTTCGCCGGGAATCTGAATTTTATGGTTCGCTCAACCTGTGACGGACTGCAGGTCTGTTACCGTCACCATACCCATTACTTTGTTCGCGAAGCGAGTTTCTGGTCGTATGTCTATAAGGCGGCAGGTATTCCG
>JALUYG010000148.1 GCA_027013105.1 Mariprofundus sp. | reverse complement strand
CACGATTTTTCGGCGCTTGTGCTCTCCATCCGCCATCGCGGTCAGAGCGTCGGTACGATTGCCCATGATGTGATTAGTCCGCGCACGCGGTTGCTGTTCCTGCTGGTGATATTCTTCCTCGTGGCACTGGCCATGGGCGTTTTCGTGCTGGTGATTTCCGGACTTTTCGCCGCCCCTGATGCGGCCCATATTCCGGCGACTGCGCATCCTGAAGCGGTGTTCCCGACCTACTCGCTCATGCTGATTGCCATGGTGATCGGTTTTCTGGTCTATAAAAAGAATATGCCGTTGTGGCCGATGATTGCGCTGGGATTCGTGCTGATGCTGATCACCACGCGCATCGGGCTGGATATGCCGATCACCGGTATTTCTGCCAGCGGTTGGACATGGTCGCTGCTGATTTACGCCTTTATCGCCAGCGTATTACCGGTCTGGCTGCTGCTGCAACCGCGCGATTTTCTCAATTCGCTGCTGCTCTATCTGGCCCTCTTCTCGATGCTGGCCGGCTTTTTTCTGTTGTCGCCGGACTGGGTGGCGCCAGCGGTGAATCCGCATCCGGTCGGCGCGCCGCCGATGATGCCATTTCTGTTTATTGTCATCGCCTGTGGCGCCGTGTCCGGTTTTCACGGCCTGGTGGCGTCCGGCACCACCTCCAAGCAGCTGGCGCGTGAGAATGACGCGCCATTTGTCGGCTATATCGGCATGGTGGGCGAGTCGCTGCTGGCGCTGCTGGCTGTGCTGGCGACCACGGCCGGCGCTTTTGCCACCCGGGCCGACTGGGAGGCGTTCTACGGCTCGTGGGACAAGGCTGCCGGCCTGCATCAGAAGCTCGGCGTATTTATTCAGGGCAATGCCAATTTTATTCATCAACTCGGCGTGCCGCTGGATTACGCTGCTGCATTCATCTCGGTCGTGGTGGTCGGCTTCGCCATGACTTCGGTGGACACCGGCGCCAGGCTGCTGCGATTCAATCTGGAAGAGATCGGCGCAACCATCGGCGTGAAGGCGCTCGGCAACCGTTATGTGGCGACTGCGCTGGCGGTCGCGGCGATCGGATTTTTCGCCTTCTTCAAGGTGAACGGCAAGCCGGCGGGGCTGTTTTTATGGACGCTGTTCGGCACCACCAACCAGATTCTGGCCGGCCTGACGCTGCTGACCGTGACCATCTACCTCTACCGCAAAAAGAAGCCGATCCTCTACACCATGTTGCCGATGCTGCTGGTGCTCGGGGCGACCATTTCGGGCATGGTGATGGGGATTGTCAAAGCTATTGGCCGTGATCAGTGGACTGTGGCGGCGGTCGGCGCAGTGATTTTTCTGCTGGCCGGCTGGGTGTTGCTGGAAGCCTTGATCGTGGTAAGAGCCGTGCGTGCGGAGCGGCAAAGAAGCGGATAGAGCCAGGGTTTCATTTTTTATCTTCGATTTAACCAGCTTTCGATGATATCTCTTATCTCCTGCAAACGGCTTTTGTTCGGCGCTTCAAAGCGCATCACCAGCGCGGGCTGGGTGTTGGAGGCGCGCAGCAGCCCCCAGCCATCGCCAAAATTGATGCGCATGCCGTCGATATCGATGATATCATAACCGAGCTTGCGAAAATGGGCGATGGCGTCATCGACCAGCGCGAATTTTTCCTCATCGCTGCAGTCGATACGAATTTCCGGGGTGCATTCGGCATGCGGGATATCCTGCAACAGTTCTGAAAATGTTGCTCCGCAGTCCGTCAGCATCTGCATGACGCGAGCGCCGGCGTAGGCGGCGTCGTCAAAACCGAAGAACCGGTCAGCAAAAAACAGGTGGCCGCTCATTTCTCCGGCCAGTAGCGCGCCGGTCTCTTTCATTTTGGCTTTGATTGGCGAGTGGCCGGTGCGCCACATGATTGGTTTGCCGCCGGCTGCGCTGATGCCGTCGTACATATGCTGCGAGCATTTCACCTCCGAGATGATCGTAGCGCCGGGGTGTGATTTCAGCAGGTGGCGGGCCAGCAGCAACAGCAGCATATCGGCCCAGACCATTTGTCCCTGTGCATCCACGACGCCGATGCGATCGCCGTCGCCATCGAAGGCGATGCCGAGATCAGCCTGCTGACGGCGTACGCATTCGGACAGGTCGGCGAGATTTTCAGCTCTGCTCGGATCGGGGTGGTGGTTGGGGAAGTTGCCGTCCGGCTCACAGTATAATTCAATGACCTCGCAACCCAGACGCCTGTAGATCGGCGCGGCAACCATGCCGGCCGGGCCGTTGCCGGCGTCGATAACCACCCTGAGAGGACGAATCAGCGGGCAGTCGGCGGCGACAAAACGGCTGTAATCTTCCAGGACGCTGCGCCTGGTAATGTCGCCGCGCCGGTCTGCATCGTGAAGATGTTGTTGCATCAATGTTTTCAGTTGCTGGATATCCTCCCCATAGAGGCTGGATTTGCCGATCATCATTTTAAAGCCGTTGTATTCGCCCGGATTGTGGCTGGCTGTGACCATGATGCAGCCGCCCATATCGAGCCGATACACGGCATAATAGGCCAGCGGCGTGGGGTTAATGCCGATATCAACCACATCGCGCCCGGCATCAGTCAGCCCCTGCATGAGCGATTGCTGCAGCGCCGGCCCGGAGAGGCGCACATCGCGCCCGACGGCAACAGGCCGGGTGTCATCATCCGGCAGCATGGCGGCATAGGCCTTGCCGAGGCGGTAGGCCAGCGCT
>JALUYG010000147.1 GCA_027013105.1 Mariprofundus sp. | reverse complement strand
ATTCATTTCACCGCGAACCGAGCGAATGGCCGACACCACCTCAATTACCTTGCGTATGCGGCGCAAGGCGTCGGCATCGTGATCGTCGCGCGTCTTGTGCCAGTCGGCTGTAATCAGCCGGGCATCGGCGCCGTGCAGGCTCTGCCAGAGCGTTTCGGTGATATACGGGCAGATCGGGTGCAGCAGTTTCAGCCACCCCTCCAGCGCCGTCAGCATCACCGTTTGCGTTTCCGCTTTGGCCGCTTCATCGTCGCCATACAGCGCCACCTTGGCCGCTTCCACATACCAGTCGCAATAGGCGCCCCAGATAAAGGCGTATAGCGCCGCCGCCGCCTCATTAAAGCGGTACTCCGTCAACGCCTTGTCCACTTCCGCAGTCACCGCATCCAGTTCGGCCAGAATCCAGCGGTTCACATCCAGTTCGGGGCGCACAGATGCATCCGGAACCGCATCGCCGCGATTCATAAAGACGAAACGCGCCGCATTCCAGATTTTGTTCATGAAATTGCGATTCGATGCGATGCGTGTTTCATCCAGCTTCACATCGCGGCCGGGCGTAGCCATGTGCGCCAGGGTGAAACGCAGCGCATCGGCGCCGTATTTGTCGCTCATCTGTAGCGGATCAATCACATTACCCTTGGATTTGGACATCTTCTGCCCTTCCGCATCGCGAATCAGGGCGTGAATATAGACATCTTTAAACGGCACTTTCCCCGTGAACTTCAACCCCATCATGATCATGCGGGCGACCCAGAAGAAGATAATATCGAAGCCGGTCACCAGCACATTGGTGGGGTAAAACTGCTCCATTTCCGGCGTTGCATCCGGCCAGCCAAGGGTGGAAAACGGCCACAGGCCGGAGGAGAACCATGTGTCCAGCACATCTTCATCCTGATGGATGTGGTTCGATCCGCAGCCTTCGCAACAGTCCGGCGTTTCGCGGCTTACCGTGATATGATCGCAATCATCGCAATACCAGGCCGGAATGCGGTGCCCCCACCAGAGCTGGCGGGAGATGCACCAGTCCTGAATGTTGCGCATCCACTCGAAATAGGTCTTTTCCCAGAATTGCGGCACAAAGCGGATATCGCCATCTTCCACCGCCTTGATCGCAGGCTCCGCCAGCGGCTTGATATCGACATACCACTGGTCGGTCAGATAGGGCTCCAGCACCGCATGCGAACGATCGCCGCGCCCGATCTGGTGGCTGTGCTCCTCGATTTTGTGCAACAAGCCTTCGGCGTCCAGATCGGACACCACATGCTCGCGCGCCTCATAACGCTCCATGCCGCGGTATTTTTCCGGTACGACATCATCGTCAACCAGATGCGCCTGCGGTGTCAGAATATTGACTAGCGGCAGATCATGGCGTTTACCAACCTCATAATCGTTGAAATCATGCGCCGGCGTAATTTTGACGCAGCCGGTGCCGAATTCCGGATCGACATAGTGATCGGCAATCACCGGAATGGTGCGCCCGGTCAGCGGCAGCATCAGCTCCTGCCCGACCAGATCGGCGTAGCGTGCATCATCGGGGTGTACGGCCACGGCGGCGTCGCCGAACATGGTTTCCGGCCGCGTGGTGGCGACAATCACATGTTTGGAGGGATCATCGGCATAGGGGTAGCACATGTGCCAGAAATGGCCGGACTCCTCCTCATGCACCACCTCCAGGTCGGAAACGGCCGTCTCCAGCACCGGATCCCAGTTCACCAGCCGCTTGCCGCGATAGATCAGCCCCTCTTCATACAGGCGCACAAACACCTCTTTGACCGAGCGCGACAGCCCCTCATCGAGCGTGAAGCGCTCACGCGACCAGTCGCACGATGCGCCGAGTTTTTTGAGCTGGTTGACAATGGTGCCGCCGGAGTGCTCTTTCCACTCCCACACCCGATCGAGAAAACGCTCGCGCCCCAGATCCCTGCGATGAACCCCCTCCTGATCCAGCAACCGCTCCACCACCATCTGGGTGGCGATGCCGGCATGATCGGTGCCCGGTTGCCATAACGTAGATTTCCCCTGCATGCGTTGCCAGCGAATCAGCGAATCCTGAATGGTAAAGGTGAAGGCGTGGCCCATATGCAAGCTGCCGGTCACATTCGGCGGCGGAATGACAATGCTGTAGCTTTCATCACCCGGCGCAGGCTTGAAGGCGTCGGAATTGAGCCATTGATCGTTGATGGCAGGTTCAACCGACTGCGGGTCATAGGTTTTCGCCAGTTCTTGCTGACTTATGGCTTGCTGACTCATGGGGTTCCTCATATTTGCAGATTTGGCCGCCCATGCTACGGCTGGGCGCTGCTCCGGCAACCGTGGTTGTTCAGCCCCCCGGAGCCAACCCATGATCTCGTCTGTTCAACTCAACGCCACACATGACAGAAAAACCCCGGAGGTGCGCTTTCAGTCACGCAAACGGCATGGTCACGCACTGCTAAAGCCGCACTTCCTGCGTGACCGAAATCGATTGCACCCTGTATATTCCGAACATTGACCGCCGGGCGCAATGCGACACAATCCCGGGCATGAAAACTGGCGTCTTAATATTGGCCGCAGGCTCCGGCAGCCGTTTCGGCGGCGACATCCCGAAACAGTACGTCGAAGCCGCCGGTCAGGCGATTATTCTGCATACGCTGGCGCACCTGGCGACTGAGCCGCGCATCAGCGTGGTGCAGCCGGTGATTGCGGCCGGCGATCGCCTGTTTGCGCCGCTGCTGGCTGGCCGCCAGTTCCCTTTTACGCTACTGCCGCCGGTCACCGGCGGGGCCGAGCGGTCGATTTCCATGCAGCGCGGCCTGGCGGCGTTGCCGCAGGATATCGAAATGGTGGCGGTGCACGACGCCGCCCGACCGCTGCCATCGCAAGCCCTGCTGACCGATGTATTGAATGTCGCCGAACGCTTCGGCGCCGCCGTGCCCGGATTGGCCGTGCACGACACCATCAAGCGCATCGACGCCGATGGAAAAGTCCTGGAAACACCGGCCAGACACACTCTCAGGGCAGTGCAGACACCGCAGGTGGCGCGTCGCGACTGGTTCGAACAGGCCCTTGCCCTCGAATCGGAACGTCTGCACCTGCACACCGATGACGCCTCGCTGCTGGAAGCGGCCGGGTTTGCCGTGCATGTCAGCCGTGGCGATCCCGATAACCGCAAAATCACCACCACGGCAGACCTGCAGTGGCTGCAATCCGTACTGGATCAGCGCAACGAATGAATTGAAAATTTAGCCCGGTTGGAGTATATTCAATTCAACCGGGTTCGGATACTCTGAAAGACTACGCTGATGTGGTTTTTCAACCGGTTTAGAATTGATGCAAAGGGAGATTGCTCATGAAATTAAATATTCGCGTAGGCCAGGGATTCGATGTTCATCCCTTTGCGGAAAACCGGCGACTGGTGCTGGGCGGCGTCGAAATCCCCTATGAACTGGGGCTGGGCGGCCACTCCGATGCAGATGTATTGAGCCACGCCATCTGCGATGCGTTGCTGGGCGCAGCCGGCTTGAACGATATCGGCTTCCACTTTCCCGATCACGATCCAAACTACGAAAATGCCGATAGCTCCCTGTTTGTGTCGTTAAGCGTCGGGCGTCTGAAGCGCATGGGCTGGGCGGTCGGCAATGTCGATTGCACCATTATCGCGCAGGAACCCAAAATCGCCCCCTACGTACCGGAGATGAAAAAAATTCTATCCAAACTGATGTTTATCTCGGAGGATGAGATCAACATCAAGGCGACCACCACCGAACGGCTCGGCTTCACCGGCAGAAAAGAGGGCATTGCAGCCGAGGCGGTGGCGCTGATCACCCGTATTCGCTGATATGAATCGGACGCCACTGTTCAGTTCATTGCGTGGCGCAACGACAATGCTCCCGGAGGCGCGACTTCAGTCGCGCAAACATTGCAAATGCGCACGGCTGAAGTCGCACCTCCTATGCATACTGAATGGCGACATCCAGACATTCCATCTGCTTTAACATGAAACAAACAACGTGCGTTAAGCCGGATCAGAATGGCTGAAAAGCGCAGGTTTCCGCCCGCTTCTGCGCGCCTTCGAATGCTGCTCTCCGTGATGCTGGCCGCGCTGCTGATCGCCGGACTGGCCTATCAATACCTGCAGCTTCGCATCGCCGATGTGCGCGACCGCATTGCGGTGGAAGAAGCGCATCATGTGCAGATTCAGGCGTCACTGTTATCCACTGACCTGCGTTTCATGATCTATTTTCTGTCGTTTTTACGTGAACAGGTGGAGGAGCACGGTCTGACAGAAGTGAGCGATCCGGAGGCAACCACCGTCAATTTCGAGCAGGATCTGCTCTCCATGATGTATCACAATGATCTGTTTGATCAGATTCGCTTTATCGATGCATCCGGCATGGAGCGGGTGCGGGTGGAAAGCGGCCCGAACGGGCCAATGGTCGTGGCAACGCGCCAACTGCAGTTCAAGGGCGATAAGGCCTATTTTCGCGCCACCATGGCGCTGCCCGAAAATGCCGTATATATCTCGCGGCTGGATCTGAATATGGAACATGGCCGGGTGGAGCGCCCCTTCAAGCCGGTGATTCGTTTCGGAATGATGGTGCCGGGCGTGCAAGGTAAACCGGCCGGCATCGTGGTGATCAACCACAAAGCGGCGGATATGCTCAACCGCTACCGCAATGCGACGTTGCCGACCGCCGGCATCGCCATGCTGCTCAATGCGGATGGCTACTGGCTTTCACACCCCGACCCGGCAAAGCGATGGGGATTCATGTTTGCAGATCGCGCTGACCTGACCATGGCTAAAACCGCGCCGGAAATGTGGAACCGCATTCAATATGCTGAAACGGACCAGTTTGCTTACCGCGGAAGCCTGGTCAGCTTCACCACTGTACGCCCGTTCGCCCGGCTTTCCGAACCGCCGCAGTTGCAGACAGCGCTGCAAAGCCATGCCGGTTACTGGAAGGTCGTGTCGCAGTTTCCGGCCGAGGCGCTGCAGCAGCGGCTCGATCCGGTCCGGCGCCGAACGATGCTCGGCGCACTGCTGATCTGGCTGCTGGCAACCCTGCCAATTACGGCGGCGGTCAAATCGCAAGTGGAGAAGAGGCATGTGGAGGATGAGCGCCGCCGCCTGCTGACGCAGATGCAATCCTTATCAAAAAAACTGCTGCATGAGCGGGACAGGGAGCAGAGCCAGTTGGCGCTTGCGCTGCACGATGAATTCGGCCAGATGGCATCGGTTGTGCGTATGCGGGCGGAGATGGCTGAAAAAGCGTTGCGCGCCGGCGACAATGATGCCGCCATCCGTCAGGTGGGTGCAATCGAGCAAGCAACCGGCGAACTGATGAGTTCAACGCGAAAGATTCTCAAGCGCTTAAATCCCGGCCATCTGCATGAACTGGGGCTGATCGGAGCGATTAAAGAAATGTGTCATGAGTGGCAACACCTTAGCCGGACCACATGCAGCATTTCCAGCCATGGGGCCGTCACCGATTTGCCAGAGCAGATTGCCCTGAACCTGTACCGCATAGCCCAGGAATCGCTGACCAATATAATACGTCATGCAGCAGCGACGGAAGCTTCGATATCGTTTCATTTTCACCCGAATCATCTGATTGTAACAATCCATGACAACGGCCGCGGTTTTGATGCGCATGCGCATCACAGCGGCCTTGGGCTGGTCGGCATGTCTCAACGCGCCCAGGCCATGAATGGCTCACTGGAGATTGATTCAACCCCCGGAAACGGCACGACGATCACCATCTCAGTACCGCTGCCTGGCTCATGCACGCAAGACAAGGAATATTCCTAAAGAAAAACAGCCGACTTCACCCTAGCTTCACGCCTCATGATTATACTGCGAATGATGATATATGGGTGCGACAACAGATGATCTCGATTGTACTGGTGGACGACCACGCCATGGTGCGCCAGGGCATCCGACAACTGCTGGAGTCGGACGATTCATTCGCTGTAATCGGCGAGGCCGAAAGCGGCGAAGCGGGATTCCGGGCCTATTTTCAACTGCAACCGGATGTTCTGATTCTGGATCTGATGCTGCCCGGCGAAAGCGGGCTGGCCACCCTGCGGCGCATCACCAGTCGCGATGCCGATGCCAGAGTGCTCGTTCTCAGCATGTATGATGATCCGGCCATTGTGGTTCGGGCGCTGGACAACGGCGCCAAAGGCTACATCTCCAAGGCAGCCCCGCACAACGAATTGAAAGCGGCCGTAGAGGCAGTGGCTGCAGGTGCGCCCTACGTTGAGCAGAATATTCGCGACAAACTGCATGATTGCACGATCAATGAGCAACACCCCTCGCTGGCGCTGACGGCGCGCGAATTTGAAGTGTTCAGCATGCTGGCCGAAGGGCGCACGGTAGTTGAAATTGCCGAACTGCTGCACCTGAGCCCCAAAACCGCCGGTGCGCATCAGACCAGCATCATGAAGAAACTGAGCCTGAAAAACAGCGCCCAACTGGTGCGCACTGCCATTGTCTGGGGCGTCGCCAAACTGTAGTTCGGCCACTTCCTGTTATTCCCATAATCATCTCAAGGATTTTTCCTATATAGAAAACTGGTCCGCATGCGATAATTCCCCTATGCATACCGTGGACAAACCCATCCGGCAATCATCGCTCAGCATCGGCGTGAAATTACTGCTACTGATTGTTGGCGCGGAAGCAGTGATTATGGGATGCTACCAGCTTCTGGGCGTCAATGCCGATTCGACATGGGCCGGCATCGCCGATGCGTTGATGCTCGGGCTGATCTCTTCTATTGTGATCTATCTGTGGGTGGTCAGGCCGCTGAAACAGGCAGGTCAGCAAAATGCGCTATTCAACACGCTGGTCAACAACCTCGATGTCGGCGTGGTACTGACCGACCCGCACCGGGAAAATCATCCGATCATTTACGTCAATCCGGCCTTTACCCGTATCACCGGCTACAGCGCCAATGAAGCGATCGGTCAAAATCCGCGTTTCCTGCAGGGCGATGATGTCGATAAAGCGGCGCTACAACAGGCCAGAGAAGCAATCACAGAGGAAAAGAGCGTGCGCGTGCTGCAGTGCAATCGTCGCAAGGATGGCAGCGCCTTCTGGAACGATCTCTTTCTGAATCCAATTTTTGATCGAGCCGGCAAGGTGCAGTACTGGGTCGGTCTGATCAACGATGTCAGCGACGCCAAAGCGCTCGAAAAGGAAAACCGGCGCTGGGCCAGCGCCATGCAGCAGTCGAACGAGGCGGTCTGCGTGTTCGACGCCAGCGGTGCAATCGAATATGCCAACCGCGCCTTTTGCAACAATGTACGGCTCAGCCCTGCTGAGATCATCGGCCGCTCTGTGCTGCCGTTCTGGGATCAGGATTCCGACGCCTACAGCAGCCTGATGGCCTGCCTGCAGCAGGCGCAGCCCTGGAGCGGGCGGCATAAACGCTACCGGGCCGATCAAACCGGCTATGAAGCCCTGACCAGCATCACGCCGATGCATGACGAACAGGCGCCGCTCTCGTTTGTGGCCGTACATCGCGACATTACCGACATGGCGGCCATGGAAGCGCAGCTCAGGCAGTCGCAGAAGATGGAGGCGGTCGGCATGCTGGTCGGCGGTATTGCGCATGATTTCAACAATTTGCTGGCCGGCATGCTGGGCAACCTCTATCTGGTCAGAAAGCGGCTGCAGGATAAGCCGCAACTGGCGGAACGCATCGCCAGCATCGAAGAGCAGGGCTACGGCGCGGCAGGCATGGTGCGCCAGTTGCTCAGCTTTTCGCGTAAGGATATGCACGATGTCAAAGAGATCGATCTGGTTCCGTTTATCAAAGAGCTGGGCAAGTTCGCACAGGTTTCGGTGCCGGAGAATATCGCTTTCGACTGCAGGGCCGAAAGCGGGCCGCTGGTTGTCAGCTGCGACCCGGTGCAGTTGCAGCAGTCGCTGCTCAACCTGATTGTCAATGCCACCCACGCCTTGCGCGAGAAAGATGACGGCAGCGGCAAAATCGAGGTGCGGGCCGGGCGGATCGCTCCTTCCGCGGCGACGCCCGATACAGGATTGCCGCCATCGGATGATCGCAGCGCTGCTGATGAACCTCATTCATGGGCCGCTGTTTCGGTGCGCGACAACGGTATCGGCATGGATCAGGCCACGCGCGAGCAGATATTCGAGCCTTTCTTCACCACCAAGCCGAGCGGCGTCGGCACCGGCCTCGGGCTGGCCATGGTGAAAAACTATATCGAGGCGCTGGGCGGCGTTATTGAAGTGGAGAGCGCGCCGGGGGCGGGAACCTGCATGTCGATCTATCTGCCGCTGTCGGTGGATAAACAGGTTGCTGCAGTGGAAAAAGATGCATCGCTGCGCCCCGGTCGCGGCGAGCTGATTCTGCTGGCCGATGATGATCTCCATGTGCTGGACGCCTTGAGCAGCATACTGGAGAGCGCCAATTACCGCGTTGTCACCGCCGCCGATGGCGAACTGGCCATGGCCGCATTCGATAAACATGCCGACCAGCTTGATATGGCCATTGTCGATATGGTCATGCCGAAGGCGTCGGGGCTGCAGGCGGCCGAACACATGTCGCAAGCTCATCAGAATTTTCCGGTCGCCCTGATGACCGGCTACGACAAACAGGGCGCCATGATTTCGCAACAGGACTGTCACTACGCCGTATTGCGCAAGCCGTGGGATATCCACCAGCTAAACAGCGTGCTGGGCGCCGCCCTCGACAGCTCCGATCGGCTCAATGCAGGAAACGCTCCTGCATAACATCGCTCTCTTGGGTAATACCAGCAGTCTTGCACCACAGAGGACACAGAGAGCACAGAGGAGATCAAAATCTTTATGTTTTGGTTTTCTCGGAGTTGTTCAGCATACTATGGATGTGCGACTTCAGTCGCGCATCTCCGGCACGGCTGAAGCCGTACTTCCAGTGTAATCTGACTTGTAATGGCGGTGATCACCAATGCTGCTAATAGTTGTTTTCTCTGCCTTTCCTCTATACTCTCTGTGTCCTCTGTGGTGATAATCTTTTGATTTTTATTCGACAGAAGCCATCTGTCGGAGCTACACTCGAGCCATGCGACATCTGCGTCTTCAACTGATTGACCTGCTCGACCAGGCGCGCCGGCAACACCGCATGGATCGGGTGCAGCCGCGCCTGATGGCGGCGCTGGTGCAGGATTTTCTCACCCTGCTGCCCAGAGGCAAAACCGGCCGGGTGGAGATGCACAGCCGCACCCTCAGTCACGGCAATCTGCACCGCCATATCTTTACCATCCGCTGCCCCGACCAGGCCTTTTATCTCGATGCCATCAAGGGCTATCTGCTGCGTCAGGGCATTCAGCCCATCGGCCAGCAGACCATGGTCGCGAAAATGGCCTGCGGGCCGGACGGCTGCGATCTGGAACTGCAGCGCCCCGATATTCACGACGAAGATAATTTTATGTTTATCGCCCTGCATATTTCGGCCACGCTGATTCCGGACGCCCGGCCGATCCGGCTCGATATTCAGGCCATCCTGCAATCGGTCGATCTTTCGGTCAGCGATTTTCAGGCGATGCGCAAAACCATCGCCGGCTGCACAGCGCGCCTGATGCCGGAAAAACCGGATGCCGCCGCCCTGCTCGACTGGATGAACGACAACCACTACCTGCTGTTCGGAATCACACATGGCAACAAGCGCATGGGGTTGATGCGCAACAGGCGCGTGCTCAGGCGCGTCGTTCCCGGCTTGCTGGATGAGATTGCCGCCTGCGAGCCGCCAACAGAGCCGGGCGTCACATGGCTCAATCTGGCGGCGGCGCAGCACTATCTCTACAGCGCCGCCAGCATCGAAGTGCTGCAGATCTGCTGGAGCGGCCCGGGCGGCCAGCTCGAATGCGCTCTGGTGATCGGCCACTGCTCGCGCAGCGCCCGCTTCGCCAATGCCAGCTATCTGCCGGTGATGGCGTCGGGCTGGCGCCAACTGGCTTCTGATCCGCTGCTGCAACACTCCGCCTTCTACCGGCGCGAAATCCGCACCCTGTTCGATCGCATGCCCAAGCGCATTCTGCTGGCCACCCGGCCCGACGACTGGCTGGAGCCGCTCAAGGCGATTATCGATCTGGCCGACCCGATGCAACTGGTGGCCACGCTGCTGCCATCGATACATGGCAATCTGGACACGTTGATGGTCGCCATCACCAGCAAACGCTACGGCCCGACGGTGTTGCAACGCATGATGGATGCGCTGGCAGAGGCCGGCCTCAACAGCCACGGCCATGAATCGTTCGGCATCGGCCCGCACCGCATTATTTTGATCGGCATCGAGCGCGACAGGCCGCCGCTGAGCGCCAAAAAACTGCACGATCTGGTGCGCCGCTGCATCATCTTCTGGAAGGATATCGCCAAGGCCGAAGTGCTGCGGCATGCCGATATTTTTGATATTCCCGCCACCCTGCAGGAACTGGAGACCATTTCACCGCTCTATCAGGAGCTCTTTCCGCCCGCCCAGTTCACCCGCGATATCCTCATGCGCCGGCGCGTGCTGGCCAATGCACGCAGCTGCGTGCGTATCACGCCGGTCAATCACCACCGCAACAGCCGCCACGATAACGATATTGAATTGCGCATCTACTCGCTGCAGCAACCGTCGCTGGGCGAACTGGTCGATCTGATTCGAGCCTTTGATCTCGATCCGGTCGAGGAGGCCGTGGTCGCCTTCGGCAAGGATCCCGATTGCGCCGATGCGCCGGATGAGGCCTGCGGCTGCATTCACATCTCTTCGCTCACCTGCCGCAGTCCACGCCATCTGGATCAGGATGATATCGCCCACCTGCGTCGCGCTCTGGCGCTGGTGCTCAACGGTGAAGCCGATCACGATCCGATCAACGCCCTGGTGATCCGGGCCGGGCTGGATATCGACGCCGTAGCCATTCTGATCACCCTGCGCAACCATCTGGTGCAGCTGATGGCCGACGCGGCCAGATTGCCGCTCACCGATATGATGCTGCGCCATGCCCGGGTGTCGGCATGCCTGCACCGGCTCTTCGCCGCCCACCACCTGCCGGCCATGCCCGACGCCTATCTGGCGGAATCGCGCGACGCCTTTCATCAGGCCATGCAGCAGGTGGCTTCACTGACCGATGATCGCTGGTTCCGGGCGCTGGCCGAACTGGCCGAGGCGTCGCTGCGCACCAACGCCTTTATTCGTGAAACCGGCGCGCCGCTGGGAATCAAGATCAATCCCGAGGCGCTGAGCTTTGCGCCGCACCCGAAGCCGTACCGGGAAATTTTTGTGCACGGCGTGCATGTGGAGGGGGTGCATCTGCGGGCTGGCCCTATCGCGCGCGGCGGCCTGCGCTTTTCCGACCGGCCATCCGATTTTCGCACCGAAGTGCTCGAACTGATGAGCACCCAGACCATCAAGAACGGTCAGATTGTGCCGACCGGCTCCAAGGGCGGATTTGTCGTGCGCGGCGGTGAAGGGGCCGATTTCGTGCTGCAGCAATATCGCAATTTTATCCGCACCCTGCTGGCGCTGACCGATAACATGGCGGATGGTAAAATCGTTCCGCCCGAAGGCATGGTGGTGGCGGCGCAGGATGCGAATGATCCCTATTTTGTCGTCGCCGCCGACAAAGGCACGGCGCGTTTCTCCGATGACGCCAATGCCGAATCGGAGGCGGCCGGCTTCTGGCTCGGCGACGCTTTCGCCAGCGGCGGCTGCCACGGTTACGATCACAAGGTGGTCGGCATTACGGCGCGCGGCGCCTGGGTCTGCGCCGCCCATCTGTTCGCGCGGCTGGGGCTGGATGCATATCGCGATCCGATCTGCTGTGTCGGCATTGGCGATATGGGCGGCGATGTATTCGGTAACGGCATGTTGCTCAACCCGAACCTCAAGCTGGTCGCCGCTTTTAATCACCGCCACATCTTTCTCGATCCAACGCCCGACGCCGCCAGCGCCTTTGCCGAACGACGACGGTTGTTCGCCGCCGTGCGCGGCTGGGATGGCTATCGCAAAGAGTTCATCAGCAAGGGCGGCGGCGTATTCGAGCGCAGCGCCAAGCAGATCACCCTGAGCGCTGCCGTGCGCAGGGTGCTCGGCGTCAGCGACAAGGCGCTCTCCGGCGAGGCGCTGATTCGTGCGATTCTCTCCGCTCCGGTCGATCTGCTCTACAACGGCGGCATCGGCACCTATGTCAAGGCGGCTGCTGAAAGCCATGCCGATGTGCGCGATCCGGCCAACAACGCCGTGCGTGTTGATGCCGAAGCGCTGCGCTGCCGGGTGGTGTGCGAAGGCGGCAACCTCGGCTTCACCCAACTGGCGCGCATCGAATATGCCGCCGGCGGCGGCCTGATCAACACCGACGCGATGGATAATTCCGCCGGCGTGGATATGTCCGATCATGAGGTCAATCTGAAGATTCTGTTTGCTGTGCCAGCCATCGCGCTCACCGGGCGCCGCCGCAACCGGCAACTGGAACAGCTCACCGAGGCTGTCACCGAACAGTGTTTGCGCGACAACCTGTTGCAATCACGCGCCCTGACACTGGCGGCCGTGGATGCAGAGGCGCATCCGCCGCGGCTGTATCGCCTGCGCGATGGTTTAGCAAATCAGGGCTGGCTCGATAGCGCTGTCGCCCCGGCGATTGAAAACAATGAACTGCTCAAGCTGCGGCCGCAGCTGTCGGTGCTGCTCGGCCAGGAGAAGAATCGTATTCACGCGCACCTCTCCGAAACCGCTTTTCACCGCATCAGCGCCTTCGCCCCGGCCATGTTGCGGGATTATTTCCCGGCTGCGCTGCACCGGCGCTTCGGCGCCCATTTCGCCGACCACCCGCTGGCCAGTGAAATTATTCATACCCGGGTGGTCAATCATGTGGTCAACCATCTGGGACTGTGCGCCGTCCACCACCTGGAAACACTGCTGGACGCCTCCACCGGTCAAATTGTTGAAGCGCTGTTGATCGCCGAAGCGCTGCTGGATGCGGCGCCGCTCCGCGAGGCCATCTGGAGCGATGTCGGCGATGTGGCGCTGGCCACGCGACTGCTGCATGAACTGCAGGAGCATCAGATGCTGTTCGCTGAAAGCCTGCTGCGCCTCTGCCCGGTGGAAGAGCTCGATATGGCCTGGATCTGCCGCTATCAACGCGGGCTGAGAAAATTTCGCCAACAGGCCGCATGGTCGCCGGACGCTGAGCTTGCCGGCTGTGGTTTGGGCGATACGCAGCTCCGCCATCTGATGCTGATGCCGCAACTGGCGCAATCCGCCTGCGCGGTTCACCTGGCCGCGTCCATGAAGATGAATTTGGGCCGCTGCCTGAATGCCAGCCTCGTCTGCCTGACTGTGTTGCCTATTGATGAGATGGAGCAGCCGTTACGCTCGCCAGAATGGGCCGATGACGACGCTCACATGCTGCGCCGGGAGTGGCTGCATCGGCTGACGCTGCTGCAAAACCGCGCCATTGCCGGCCTGCTGCACAGTGCCGGCCGCTCATTTGAACGCGCGGCCGAACGATTGTGGCAGCAGCACCCTTTCTGGCCGGCGCTGGAAACCTACCGCCAGCAACTGCAAGATCACTCCGCCACGCAGGAGTCGCGCCGCCTGCGCCTGCTGCTGGCCCTCTCCCGCCTTGAATCCATCGTTGCCGAAGCCGGGTAAAAAAAGCTTTTCACCACGAAGAGCGCGAAGTAGAACCTTTAGAAGATTGGCGGCAAAATGAATCACAGAAATCTTTACAACAACTATTCTGAACTTCATTCGTGCGCTTCGTGTTCTTCGTGGTGCAAGATTTTAGCAACCGGCCACTTACAGAAGTCTCCCCATTTTTTCAGATGAGGAGGCTCAACAGTTTAAAATAACAGGATAATTTACGACAAAGGGGATTGGATCGGGGCTCTCGCTCTGTTAATATTGTTGTTCCGCAACAGCATAAAAACAAAGGAGAACCCCGATGAGCAAAGATGCCCGCTTACGACTAAAATGGAAAGTTTCATTATTGAGCTATTTGAAGCCGTTTCGCGATTTAGTGAGTAAACCTGTCTACAAACTGGTCTGCGAGGTCAGTCACGGCATTCTGAGTAGCGGTTCGTTGAAGATGTCAGAGATCGCACGCGCATTGAAAGAGGAAACGGATTTGCACCATACCAGCAAACGATTGAGCCGAATGCTGGTCAAACACAAATTGTGGACAAAGGTCGAAGATACGGTGCTCTCCCGCATGAGCGAACACTTGAATGAAGATATGGTGCTGGCCATTGATCCGGGCGATCTTGATCGCAGGTATTCCGAGTCGTGCGAGTCGATTGGCAAGGTTCGCGATGGTTCTACGGGCGATATAATTTCAGGATATCCCTTGGTTAGCATTGTCGCTCGTGATGGCCGCAGAGGAAAAACTGTTCCGTTGCTTCTGAGATTGTTTTCACACGAAGAGAATGGGTATGACAGTGAAAACAATGAAATCATTTCAGCTATGAGCCGCGTTCGCCAGCAAGTGGGTGAGCATCCACTGTGGGTGATTGACCGTGGTGGTGACAGAAGTTGTCTGTGGAAGCACTGGTTGAAGCATGAGTATCAGATGCTGGTTCGGGTCACCAAACAACGGCATTGGCTATGGCGTAATAGCGCTATAGGTGCGCAGACCATTGCCAAAAACTTACCTTGTAAGCATCAATGCAAACTACGACCCCATGGCGATAAACAGGTTAAGTTTGGTATTACCACCGTTCGATTGCCGTCACATCCCGATACGCCGCTGACTATGATTGTGGTTCGGCATGGCAAAAAAGAACCAATGGTTCTGGTCTCTACCCGGCGTGCGTACGGGCGCAGGCAGGGGATGGCGCTGATACACGCGTATATGGATCGCTGGGCTGTTGAAGAGGGTTTTCGTTTCTCCAAGCAGGGCTTTGGTCTTGAAGGGGTGATGGCCAGAAAGCTTAATGCTATCAAGAACCTCGTATCGCTGATGTT